>DGTB01000183.1:1064-9612 GCA_002394185.1 Bacteroidales bacterium UBA4347
TACGACATCATCTCGGCCTTCATCAAGAGCATGCGCGGCAGCGACCCCAACGGGGCGGTGTACTGGCTGGCCAGGATGATTGCCGGCGGCGAGGACCCGCTGTTCATTGCCCGACGGATGCTCATCTTCGCCAGCGAGGATATCGGCAACGCCAATCCCAATGCGCTGCTGCTGGCCAACGCCACATTCGAGGCGGTGAGCAAGATTGGCTATCCGGAGTGCCGGATCAACCTGTCGCAGTGCGCCTGCTACCTGGCCTGCTCGGCCAAGAGCAACGCGACGTATATGGCCCTGGCCAATGCCGAGGCGGCAGTGAAACGGTGGGGCGACCTGCCGGTGCCGCTGCACATAAGGAATGCCCCGACGAAGCTGATGAAGAACATGGGCTACGGCGACGGCTACAAATACGCCCACGACTACGAGGGCAATTTCACGCAACAAGAATACCTGCCCGCAGGATTGGAGGGTAGCCGCTTCTACGAGCCCGGCAACACGCCGCGCGAGAACGAGACACGCCGCAGCCTGCACGAGCACTGGGGCACGAAATACGGGTACTGATAGCCCCGTCATGGAGATCTTGGAAATCTCATCTGGATTCTTTGGGGATTTCCAAGATTTCCGCTGGAGGCGGGGAGAATCAGTCGGCGAGGGCGTCGGCGATGAGGAAGATGCTGCCGGTGACGAGGACGAGGTCCTGGTCATCGGCTTTTTGTCGGGCGTCGGCGATGGCGTCCTTGACGTTGGGGAAAGCAGGGCCATCGATGCCGAGGCTGCGGGCGGCGGACTGGAGGTCGGCCACAGGCAGTTGGCGGGGGACGGAGGGCTGGGAGAAACGCCAGTCGAAAGGTTTGCCGAGTTTAGAGAACTCGGTATGGAGGTGGGTAAGAATCTTGCGGTAGTCTTTGTCGTTGACGCAGCCGTAGATGACATGTAGGCGAGCGAAGTGCATGGTGGCCAGTTTGCCGAGCATGGCGTCGATGCCGGGGGCGTTGTGGGCGGTCTCGCAGATGGTGAGCGGATGGTTGGCAATGACCTGCCAGCGGCCGTGGAGGTGGGTGTTGTCGACGACGCGGGCAATACCTTTTTCCACAATGTTGTCATTCAGCGGCAAGGGCAGCTGACGGACGGCCTCGAAGACGGTGGCAAGGTTTTTGAGCTGATAGCTGCCTGCAAGCTGGGATACGAGGCCGCAGCGCCACTGGGGTTGAGGGGGCTCGCTTGTATTGCCGGCAGGATGCCGGCGCTCCACGTCGAAGAGGAGACGACTTTCGTCGCGGTTGCCGGCGCTGGTGCGCACATGCCAATGCTGGTCGGCGAAGGTGATGGGTGCGTGGCGCTCGGCGGCGACGCGCTCGAAGACTGGCTTGGTTTCGGGTTGGGTCTCCCCTATCACGACGGGGACACCGGGCTTGATGATGCCGGCCTTCTCGCCGGCTATCTTCTCCAGCGTGTCGCCGAGAAACTGCGTGTGGTCGAGGCCTATATTGGTGATAACGGAGAGGAGCGGCGTGATGACGTTGGTGCTGTCCAGGCGTCCACCCATACCTACTTCGATGACGGCGATGTCGACTTTTTCGCGGGCGAAGTAGTCGAAGGCGAGGCCGACGGTCATTTCGAAGAAAGAGAGGTGGAGGTCGGAGAAAAGATGCATGTTGGCTTCGACGAAATCAACGACAGATTGTTGCGGAATCATCTCGCCGTTGATGCGTATGCGCTCGCGGAAATCTACGAGGTGAGGCGAGGTGTAGAGGCCCACCTTGTAGCCGGCCTCCTGAAGAATGGAGGCCAGGAAGTGGGAGACGGAGCCCTTGCCGTTGGTGCCGGCCACGTGGATGGAGCGGAACTTGCGCTCGGGGTTGCCGAGGGCCTCCATCATGTCGATGGTGGGTTGTATGTCGGCCTTATAGGCAGCAGCGCCGATGCGGTGGTACATCGGCAGCTGCGAGAACATGAAGTCCAAGGTTTCTTGATAGGTCATTTGTGGGGGATGGTGTAGGTGAGTCCAAGGATGAAGAGGCCGCGCTGGGAGGGATAGTTGGTCCAGAGTTTATAGCGCTGGAAAGCGAGGTTGTCCATCTTGAGAAAGAAGGAGAGGGCGCGGTTGTGGCGGTATTCCACTTCGGCGTTGATGCCGTAGCGCATGGGGAGCGTCTCGCCGAGGTCGCCGTCCATCTGGCCGAGGAGCTGTCCCTCGAGGTGGAAGAGCCACTTGTCGTTGTAGTTGACATCGGCGGAGAGGATGAAGTCCCAGTCGGGGCGATAGAGGAGGACGGAGTCGTCACCTGTCACAGTGTAGTGATAGTAGTGTCCGGCGGCACGAAGGGTGATCATCTCATCGTTGACAAAAGCAATAGAGGCGCCGACAGTAAGGCGATTGTCGTTGACATAGGAGGTGCGGAAGACATTGCCAAGGAGGTAGTTGGTGTCGAGGGTAAAGGAGAGGTCATCCTGCAGGAGGGAATAACTGACCTCAGCGTTGGCCTCGAGTTTCTTGCTGATGGTCCAGCGGGCATGGCCAACAAAGTCATAGTGGCGTGTGGCACGTTGCTCAGCACCGGGACCTACATAGGGGTTGACCTTGCGGATAACATCCCAATTGTTAGCACTGAATGCGCCGGTGGCACCGAGACTGAGGACGAGCGTATTGTTCAGGAAGTGCTTGCTGACAACGACATCGGGGAAGAAACGGAAGGTGACACTGTCGCTGGCGGTGAAGGCATCCCAGCCGGCGGTAAAGCCTGCATGGAAGAGGAGTCCTTCATACATGAAGTCGACATAGGGGTTGAGCTTGACAATGTTGCGACTGCCACGGATGGTATCGGTGACGGGTGTCGGGAAATAGCCCAGCGGCATCTCGCCATCGGGACGAAAACGATGCGTGTAGCCATCCCATTCAGCATGGAGATAGGCCACACCCATCAAACCACGCAAAGGCATAAAACCATAATGGACGTCGCCGTTGAGGTTGAGGTTGAATTCATTCTGTCCCCACGAGGCCCAGAGGTCGGAGAGGCGAAGGTTGGCATTGTAGCCCAACTCATAGCCATCAAGTTCCATATTGCGGACACCTAGGTTGAGACTGGCCACATTGTATTTTGCGCGATAGTCTCCCAAAGAGATATCGTCGCGTGTCTTGCCCAGAATGGACTGAAGAGTGTCGTCGGTGAAACCATAGTAGAGGTTGTGGTCGTGCTCATAGTTGGCGGCAGCGGAAAGCTGGAGCTTGTCGGCCACAATGTATTTGCCGAAGAGAGTGATGCCAGTGAGGCCGAAGTGGTTTTTGCCGTAGTCGGGCAGACTGCCCCAGGAGGAGCGGTGGTTGATGCGGACACCATAGGTCTTCTTGGGGTCGCGGGTGGAACTCCAATAGAGGTCTGCCAAGGGACTCCAATAATTACCCATGCCGACGCGGAGATAGTTGTTGTAGAGCTTGGTGGCAGGTTCGCCGATGATGCGGGCGGCCTTGATGCGAGCTGGCTCGTAAAGGGCCTTGAGGCGCGAAGGACTGATGGTGTATTGGAAGGTATGGTCGATGCGCTCCATGGTATCGGTGATGACGGCGGGGAAATTCTGTTTCTCGGCCTGCTCGATAACGGGGCGGAACGAACCTTTGACGAGAACACTCTCGTTGTAGGTGTCCTCCTGCTGGGCGTTGGCCATAGTGAATGCCAATGCCATTGCTGATATGATGATGGTTCTCTTCATTTTCATTTGGGCTTAGAGTTCGATAATCATTTCATCCTGGTCGGCGGGAGCCTTGGGCTGCTCGGCGGCGACGATGGCGTCGTACTTCTCGCGGGCAACGTTGATGAGGTCCTCACCGTCGTAGTTGTCGATAATGCTCTGCAACGTCTGCTTGGCCTGGAGGTTGTTGCCCCGGGCATAGTAAATGTCGGCCCAGAGGATGAAACTGTAGGCAAGCCAGTAGTCGCTGGTAGCGTCGCTGACAATGCGCTCGATGATCTTCTCGGCGGGGTCGTACTGCTGGCGGAGCATCAGTATCTCGGCCTGGCGGCAGCGGGCCTCACCATTGTATTCGCCATTGGTGGATTTGGAAAGGCCTGCATAATAAGTGAATGCGGAGTCGAGCTGGCGGTAATCGAAGCAAATGCGGGCCATGGCCAATGTGGCCTCGTCCTTCATCTCGGCAGTGGCCTTCTCCTCGCTCCTGACGCGCTGTCCGGCCTCGATGACACCTGCATAGAGTCCTCGTTTGACCGCGCAACGCAGGCTGCCCATCTCGCCCTGCAGGAGACCTTGGTCACTTTCGGCATTGTTGGACAGGCGCTCATAGAGCTCGGCGGCATCGGCATACTGGCCAAGGCTGTAAGCAATATTGGCGCCGGCGGAAAGGGCACGCTCGCTGTACTGGTTGGTGGGAGCCTGAGCCACATACTTATAGTGCGGAAGGGCTTTGGCATAGAGTTCCTGACGATTATAACTGTCGGCCAACAGATAGTGGGCCTTGAGGGCGAACAGACCATTGGGGAAACGGCTCAGGTAGTCCTCCAAACCCGTGGCTGCCACCGCATACTGTCCTTCCTGGTAGCGCTCTTCGACAGCGAGGAATATGGTGCTGTCCTGCTCCATGGTGGAAATCTTCAGCTTGGTGGTTCGTTCCACATAGGGGAAATACTCTGCCACGCGGTTCTGGGCAATATAGATATTCTTTACCGTGCCGAGGGCGTCGATGGCCTCGGAGGTGCCGGGATACTGCGTCAGCAGGCGGTCGAAGGTGGAAAGGGCTTGGTCGTAGCGGTCGGTGTTATAATAGATAAGTCCTTCGTTGAGCAGGGCGTTCTTCACATATACGCTCTTCGGGTACTGCTTCTCGAAGTTGTTGTAGTAAGTCATTGCCATTTCGTTGTTGTCGCACATCATGTAAGTGTTGGCAATCTCAAGCATGGCCTTCGACTTGAGGGGCGAATTGTCGAACTTCTCGAAGATGTAATTCAGATAGGTCAGCTTGTCGCTGTTCTTGCCAAGAGCGCCATAGGCGAGGGCCTTCTGGTAGGTGGCGTAGTCGGCATCCTTGCCTTTGGCATCGATAACCTTGTTGTACATCTTGATGGCATCGGAGAAACGGCTCTGGACGTATAGACAGTCGCCCATGCGGTTCCACACATCGCTCTTCATCTGATTCTGTTTCTTGACGCCGGTGGTCGTAGTGGCTGGCGTCTGCATACGCGAATCCAGTTCGCTGAAGGTCTCGTAGGCGTCGGCATAGAGTTTCTTTCGCATCAGCAGATAGCCGTAGGTGTATCGCGCATCGTTGGCATAGGGCGAAGTCTTGCTGTACGAAGAGAGCAGAAGCTTGTTCAGGCTCTTCTCTGCCTGATCGTATTGTTTGGCACGATACTGTTCCTCGCCAAGCAGGTAGTTGGCATCGGCGGTGATGCGCGGAACGGCGTTGATCTTGACAGCCTTTGCATACATCTCCACACCCTCCTCCGTCTTGCCACTGTTGCAGAGCTCTATACCACGGTTGAGCACGGCACGCTGGTAGGCCTGTTCAAGGGCGGCATTGCGCTGGGGTATCTGTTCCAGCAGACGGATGGCATCCTTGTAGTTGCTGGTACTGCAGTAGAGTTCGGTCAGTATCTCCTGCACCTCGGTCTTGTGCTTGGTGTTGGGATACTGTTTCAAATAGCTTTCAAACGAACGGATGCTCTCGTTGTAGGCGTTCTGGTTCAGCTCGCAGCTGAGCTTGGCATAGTTGAAGAGGGCGTCTTCCTTGATTTGGGCACTGAAGGCCATCTTCGAGGCCTGCTGGAAGACGCTGCGCGCCTCCTTCTTTCGGCCGGTCCTCAGGTAGCAGTCGCCGAGCACATAGAGGGCGTTCTGCGCCACACTGTCGTTGCAGGCAGTCTTGCGCTGCAGATATTCGGCCGCTTTGCGGTAATCGCCTGTCTGGTAGTAGCAGTAGCCTATCTGGTAGTCGTTGTCCTGCGGCGTGCAGCTCTGAGTCTGCTCGCGCTTGGCGGCCTCGTCCACGGCCTTGTACTGCTCCAAGGCTTTCTGATATTCACCGCGGTTGAAGTATATCTCGCCCACCATCTGGTGCACTTCGTTCTTGCGGAAAGCGTCCTTGTCGCTGAGCAGACGCGGCGCCATTTCCAGCAATTCGTCTTCACGACCCAGATAGTAATAGATGCGGGCTATGTAGGAGGGGGCAATCTTGGCAAACTTCCTGTCATTCTCCAGCTCCTTGAAGTTCTTCAGCGCCAGCTCGTACTGGCCGTCCATATACTGGATGTGGGCATAATAGTAGAGGCTGGAGTTGCGATATTTCGACTGTCCCCCCACCTGCTGGGCGAAGTAGCTCGAAGCCTTCTTCGTGTCGCCGGTATGGAAATAGCAGTAGCCCATCTTGAAGTAGTACTCGCTGCGATGGTTGTACTCCACCTCCTGCGGGTCCACCGTCTTGTAGCGGGCCAAGGCTGCGCTGTACTCACCACGGCTGTACCAGAAGTTGCCCAAATAGAATCGCGCCATGTTGCATCGCGAGCTCTGGGGGTAAAGACGCAGAAACTCCTCCAGGCGGTACTCGGCATCGTTGTTGTCCAACTTCTCCGAGCACACTCCGGCATAGTAGCTCGCGTCGGCCGTCGTCAGGTCCGTACGGTCCTTGGCACCCTGCGCAATCTCGTCGAATATCTGCTGCGCGGCGGCATACTTCTGCTTGCCGTAGAGGTCCATCGCCTGGCGGTACAGTTCGCGCTGGCGCCCCTCGGCCGTCACTTTCTGTCCAAAGGCCGCATTCCCCATCACACCCACAAGACTCAGCAGCCCAAACAAGATTATTCTCTTCATATTCTTCATATTCTTTTTTTCATTTTTCAATTCCCATTTCTCTTTCAAAACTTGTACTCACCCCACTCGCGGTCGTCCTTGTCTTTCACCCAGGGCCCCCGCAGCAGTATTCCGCTGGCCGGCGCCGGCGTGTAGTCGTAGACCTGCTTGCCCTCGGGATTGAGGAGGACAAAAGTAGGATAGCTCGTCACGCCGAAGCGTTCCAGCAGGCGGTAGTCGCCGTCGAAGTGGAGCCACGTCCATGTGGCATAGCGGCCGCCCTTCTTGCTGTTCTTCAGCAGGTGGTACATCTTCTGGAACTCGCGGTCGCAGGCCACAGTGACGAACACCACATCGGGCCAGCTCTTGTAGACCGTGTCGCGGAAGTGTGCCATAGTTTCAATCTCCTTGATGGAGTGCGGGTCGTTCACACGCACAAAACTCAGGTAGACCCATTTGCCCTTCAGGTCGTCCAGACTCACCATGCGGCGTTCCACGTCGGGCAGGGAAAAGCCCTGCACCTCGTTGCCCTTCTCGTGGTCGGTGAAACTTTCCAGCAGGCTCTCGGCCAGCACGCGGTGGTCATCGAACTTGGTCTTTTCAATCAACTTCCCAACCACCTGCTTCACCCCCTGCCGGTCGTAGGCTTTGTCGTAGTACATCTCCTTCAGCGCCTGCAGGGCCGCCAGCTCGCGCACCTGCTCGTTCTGCAGCAGCGGGTCCAGACCCAGCGAGTCCAGCCATCCGTCGAGGTCGCCCTTGGCAATCCAATCGGCCATCTTCCAGCGGGCAAGCTTCTTGGTGCCGCCCGAGATGGAATGGTCGTATATCGCCAAAAAGAAACGCATATAGCTTTCGTCGTGGTAGCGTAGCGGCTCGTCGACGATAAACCGGCTGGCCAGCCGCTTGCGCGAGTCCATGTGCATCGCCAGCCGCATCTCCAGCAGTGTGTATTCCACATAGCGGTCGAAGAACGTCCCCTCTCCCCCGGCAGGGCGGAAGCGGCGCTCCACCATCCGGGTCAACTCCCCGAACACCTTGCGGTCGGGATGGAAGCGGAAATCAAGCTTCTCCCGATTGGCGCTCACAAAGCTGTCCACCGCCTCCTCGAAGCGCATAATCCTCACGTTCAACTCCGTGCTGTCCACATTCTGGAACAGCATCGGCAGCGCCACGGGGTCGAGGAAAACATTTTTCTTTTCGGACAGGTCCCAGTCGAACTCCGGCACCACCACCTCGTAGGTGCGGCCGGGCTCGATGTAGAACGACTGGCTGTAGCATTCAATCTGGACAAACACCAGGCGGGGATAATTCGCATAGCAGCGCACGGCGAAACTACCGTCCTCGGCCACCACGGCCGAATCCAGCATCACCTCCCTCTGCGTCAGCATATCGCGGTATCCGCCCAGCAGAACCTTCTTGCCGGCGCCCTTCTCCACGATGCCCTTCACTTCCACATTCGTCTGTGCCACAGCGCCCAAAGCCACGAGCATCAGGACGCAAAAAAGCACACATCGGTTCATCGGTCGGCAGGTCATCATTCGATATTCTTTCAATTAGATAATAAAAATACTTTTTAATTAACGCCCGACAACCATATTTATTGCACAAAAAACAAAAAAAACTTCACACCTGCCAAAACAAAGCCCAAACGCCGCCCCACCCTCCGCGCCAAACAGGCACCAAACACCCACCCGAGAGGTACCCGATACGGCACATCTTATATTGTTTTCATATTGTTTACATATTGTTCTTA
>DGTB01000028.1 GCA_002394185.1 Bacteroidales bacterium UBA4347
CCCAGACCGCCAAGCTGTGCCAGTACGGCCAGACCGTCGTCATCCTCGGCGCCGGTGGCAAGAGCGGTATGCTCTGCTGCTACGAGGCCAAGAAGCGCGTCGGCGTGACCGGCAAGGTCATCGGCATCGCCAACAGCCCCAAGAGCACCCAGCGTATCAAGGACCTCGGCTTCTGCGACATCGTGGAGTCCGCCGCCGGCATGACCCCCGTGCAGGTCTATGAGCTCGTCGAGCGCCTCACCAACGGCAAGATGGCCGACGTCACCATCAACTGCGTCAACGTTCCCGACCAGGAGATGACCGCTGTGCTCTGCACCAAGGACGACGGTGTGGTCTACTTCTTCAGCATGGCCACCAGCTTCACCAAGGCCAGCCTCGGCGCCGAGGGTATCGGTGCCGATGTGAACATGATCATGGGCAACGGCTACACCAAGGGCCATGCCGAGTTCACCCTGCAGGAACTCCGCGAGTGCCCGAAGCTGCGCAAGATCTTCGAAGAGCTCTACGCCTAAGAGTTATAGTCTCTATAGTTCCTATAGTCACTATAGCCACTATAGTTCCTATAGTCACTATAGCCACTATAGTTCCTATTACAACAAAACCTGCCGGTAGGGGAGACCCTCCGGCAGGTTCTAATAAAAACACTTACGATTATGAGACTCAACGGAAACCGCTATGGCACCCACCGTGTCATCGAGCCCCTGGGCACCCTGCCGCAGCCGGCGCAGAAACTGGACAATACGATGGAAATCTACGACAACGAGCTGCTCATCGACGTCAGCACGCTGAACATCGACTCGGCCTCCTACACCCAGATTCGCCACGCCTGCAGCGACGACGCCGAGCAGATGAAGAAGATGATTCTCAGCATTGTCGACGAGCGGGGCAAGATGCAAAACCCCGTGACCGGCAGCGGCGGCATGCTCATCGGCACCGTCAGGGAAATCGGTCCCAAGTTCCGCAACAACACCAAGGTGAAGGTGGGCGACAAGATCGCCACGCTGGTGTCGCTGAGTCTGACACCGTTGAAAATTAAGAAGATAAAGCACCTCGACCCGCAGCACGACCAGGTGGACGTCGAGGCGCAGGCCATCCTCTTCGAGAGCGGCCTCTTCGCCGTGCTGCCCAACGACCTGCCTGAACGCCTGGCGTTGGCGGCGCTGGACGTGGCCGGTGCCCCGGCGCAGGTGGACCGCCTGGTGACCGAGGGCGACATCGTGTGCCTCATCGGCGGCGGCGGCAAGAGCGGTATCCTCTGCTGCTACCAGGCCATGCAGAACGTGGGTCCCTACGGCAAGGTTATCGTGGTGGAATACAGCGAGAAGAACGCCCAGCGCATCAAGGACATGGGCCTCGCCACGGACGTCATCGTGGCCGATGCCACCAACGTCATGGACGTGTACAACAAGGTGATGGCTATCACCGGCGGCCGTGGTACCGACGTGACTATCAACAATGTAAATGTTCCGAATACCGAGATGACCTCCATCCTCATCACCAAGGGCCGCGGATGTGTCTATTTCTTCTCTATGGCCACCAGCTTCACACGCGCCGCCCTGGGCGCCGAAGGGGTGGGGAAGGACATCAACCTCATCGTCGGCAACGGCTACGCCCGTGGCCATGCCGAGCTGACACTCAACATCCTCCGCGAAAGCGAACCCATCCGCAACCTCTTCGAGGAGCTCTACGCCTGAGCTTGGCTATAAAGATCTTGTATGATCAGGCCGGCGAGGGTGAAGCCGAAGATGGCGGTGATGTGCGACATGGAGCCGTTGATTTGGGCTTTGGAGGTGCACCATTCGTGGTTCAGCAGGTCGGAGCGGCCGTACTGCTCCCCTGATGCAGGGGAGCTGCCAGAGGGGCTGAGGGGTGGCGCCTTGGGGCACATGCAGGCCTCGGTGCCGCAGGTGCGAGCCTGCCCCAGGTTGGGCAGCACTTCGGGTCCCCACACACATTGGAATTTCTTTCCCGGAAAGCGTTTCTGTTTGCGCATGCGACGCCGCAGGGTGGCTGCTAGCGGACAGCCGTCGACCTTCCAGAACTCGCTGACCTGCACCTTCGTGGGGTCCATCTTCAGGGCGGCGCCCATGGAGCTGTAGAACATGGGACCTTGCTTGTCGGCGGTGGCAAGGATGATGAGGTCCATCTTGTCCTTGAGGCTGTCGATGGCATCGACGATGTAGTCGTACTCCTCCAGGTGGAAGCTCCCGGCGGTCTCGGCGGAGAAGATCTCCTGTATGGCGTTGATGTCGGCGTGGGGGTTGATGTCCAGCAGGCGTTCGCGGAGGGCGTCGACTTTCACGCGGCCCACGGTGCTGGTGGTGGCCATGGCCTGACGGTTGACGTTGGTGATGCATACGCGGTCGGAGTCGACAATGGTCAGATGGCGTATGCCGCTGCGTACCAGGCTCTCGGCGCACCAGGAGCCTACGCCGCCCACGCCGAAGACGATGACGCGGGCCTCGGCGATGCGTTCCATGGCGGCGTCGCCCACCAGCAGGGCGGTGCGGTTCAGAATGGCTTTTTCCTGAGTTCTCATCGAAGTGTTATACAAACTGTTTTACCTTGCTGTAACGCATTAATTGAAAAAATATTGCCATATTGTTTGGCCGAATGGGAAAAAATGTGTAATTTTGCATTCTCGATAATATTACAAAACCACCAAAACACAAATACATAATATGGTAGAAATCAGCGACAAGCCCAAGAAACCGGACAATTTCCTCGTCTGGTCTATCCTCTCCACCATCCTGTGCTGCCTGCCTTTGGGCATCGTGGGTATCGTCTATGCATCGAAGGTTGATTCCCTGTATTATGCAGGGCAGTATGCTGAGGCCGAAGATGCCGCCAAGAAGGCCAAGATCTACACCCTTGTGGGTGTCGGCGTGGGTCTGCTTGTGGCTTTGGTTTACATCCTCTTGTTTGCAGTCGGTGTGACCAGCGGACTGGCCAGCGGGATGGCCGATTTTGACTATTGAAACGGCGAACCCTCGTTTGGACAATGCTGCTGGCGGCAGGGGTGCTGCTGCCGGCAGTGTACTATTTTGCCGACCCCTCGCGTATGAGGTGGCCGCTGAAGTGCCCGTTCCGTCTGCTGACGGGGTGGGAGTGTCCCTCTTGCGGCAACCAGCGTGCCCTGCACAGTTTCCTGCATGGGCAGTGGGCGGAGGCGTGGAGCTACAACCCGTTCCTGTGGCTCTCGTTACCCTACATCGTGCTGCTGCTCGCCGGATACGTGTTGCGCAACCGCGACCAACGTCTGTGGGACATGGTGAGCAGGCGTTGGGTCGTGATGACCTATGTGGTGCTGATAATGCTTTGGTGGATAATACGCAATGTGATATAAAAGGATTGCCCCTGTAATATTCTTTTTTCCAACTTTTATTTGGTCATGTCGGCCTAATTTTGTATCTTTGCATCGACGATAATGGTGCGCAGAAGCACTATTGTGTTGATTTATAGAAGAAATATAAATATATATCATGAAAGTAAACCGCAGAAAAGAGCTGTTCCCCAACGTCAGCGACGCTGAGTGGAACGATTGGAAATGGCAGGTGAAGAACCGCATTGAGACCTACGAAGAGCTGAGCAAGTATTTCACCTTCGAGCCCGAAGAGGCCGAGGGCATCAAGAAGGCCCTGGCCAAGTTCCGTATGGCCATCACGCCGTACTACCTGAGCCTCATCGACCCCAACGACCCCTTCGACCCCATCCGCCGTCAGGCCATCCCGCAGGGTGCCGAGTGCAACATCGCCCCCGCCGACCTCAACGACCCCCTGCATGAGGACGAGGATTCGCCCGCTCCCGGATTGACCCACCGCTATCCGGACCGTGTGCTGTTCCTCATCACCGACATGTGCTCCATGTACTGCCGCCACTGCACGCGCCGCCGTTTCGCCGGCCAGAAGGACGACGAGAGCCCCAGCGAGCGCATCGAGAAGTGCCTGGCTTACATCGAGAAGACCCCGCAGGTGCGCGATGTGCTGCTCTCCGGTGGCGACGCCCTGATGGTCAGC
>DGTB01000124.1 GCA_002394185.1 Bacteroidales bacterium UBA4347
TGTCCTTGGGGAGGCAATAGCCGCCGTAGCCGAAGCTAGGGTTGTTATAGTGCGTGCCGATACGGGGGTCCAGTCCAATGCCGTCGATGATAGCTTGGGTGTCCAAGCCTTTCATCTCGGCGTAGGTGTCCAACTCGTTGAAGTAGCTCACGCGCAAGGCAAGGTAGGTGTTGGCAAACAACTTCACAGCTTCTGCCTCCTTCATGCCTATGAAAAGAACGGGAATACCTTTTTCTAATGATGAGTGATGAGTGATGAGTGATGAATTGGCTGACGCGTCCTGACTATGACCAATGGCGCCTTCGACGAGGAGGTCGGCGAACTGGTGGGCTTTCTCTGTGAGCCAGTCGATATCGGTCAAAGCCTTGATGGCTTCGTTTTCTTCCTCGTACTCCTTGCCTTTCATCATGTTGGGGACTCCTACAATGATACGGCTGGGATAGAGGTTGTCGTAGAGGGCTTTGCTTTCGCGAAGGAATTCAGGTGAAAACAAAAGATTAAAATGTGGGAACGCGTGATTGCGTGAGTGTGTTTTAGGGGAGGAGCTTGTGCCCAGGAGTCCGAATTTCTTGGCGTACTTCACATACAGTCCGCGGGTATAGCCCACGGGAATGGTGCTCTTGATGACCATAACTGCGTCGGGATTCACCTTGAGGACAGCATCAATCACAGACTCGACAGCACTGGTGTCGAAGAAGTTCTTCTGGCTGTCGTAGTTGGTGGGGGCGGCGATGACGACGAAGTCGGCGTCGCGGTAGCCAGCCTCCTGGTCGAGGGTAGCCCTGAGGCTCAGGTTCTTATTGGCCAGGTAGTCCTCAATATATTCGTCCCGGATGGGGGATTTCTTGTCGTTCACCATGTCAACCCGTGCAGGAACGACGTCGACAGCGGTGACGTCGTTATGCTGCGCCAACAAGGTGGCGATGCTGAGACCGACATAGCCGGTACCTGCTACGGAGATTTTCATTGTATCAAATGCTTGAATGTGTGATTGCGTGAATGCGCGAATATATAATAGCAAAGCACCCTCAGTCACATGGTTTGATGGCGACAGGGTACTCTTAGTTTCAATTTGCAAAAGTACAAATTCTTTTTTGTTTGACAAAATTTATTTTTTTATACTTATTAACACATATATTATATTCCTATATAATTAGCATATTTGCAAAGCATTACAAAACCAGTCGTAAAAAGAAAAAAAAGGAAATCTTGAAGATTTCTCTTTGGTATTGCAGGGTTCGTGCAATGGAGTTTATTCACACACGAATGCAAAGACCAAGCCCCCCATAAAACATTATGGGGCTCCATGACATAATTCTGGTATTTCTCTGGTATTCCTCTGGTGCAAGACTACACCAAAATGGTTTCTTTTTTGTATTCCATGACCTCGAGGTCCTTGGGCTGGGGGTCCAGGGTGAAGCGGACGAGGGTGGCGACTTTGTGGAAGCCCTGACGTCCGGCGGCACCGGGGTTGATATGAAGGAAGTTATAGTCTTTGTCGTACATGACACGGAGGATGTGACTGTGTCCGCAGACGAAGAGGTCGGGCTTAGCGAGCTCGAGGGTGCGGCGCAGCTCGTAGGGGTAGTGCCCGGGCCAGCCGCCGATGTGCGTCATGAGGACACGCTGTCCTTCGACCTCGAAGAAGGCGCGCTCCTCGAGTTCGTAATGCAGGCTGAAGCTGTCACAGTTGCCCCAGACGGCGCGCACGGGCTTGAAAGCCCGCAGTTCGTCGAGGACACCAGAACCGATGTCGCCGGCATGCCACAACTCGTCGCAGTCCTTGAAGAAGGAGAAGACCTGCGGCGCCAACACCCCATGGGTGTCACTCAAAACACCTATCCGTTTCATTCGTTGGCATGGATTTCCTTGAGGTTCTCGGCAATCATCTCCTTGAGGTAGTTGATGATATGGATGTCGTTCATGGACATGCCGCCGAGGGCCTCCTTGAGCTCGTCGGTGTCGAGGACGAACTCGCCCTCGTCGGTACGGTAGGTGATGACAAAATGGATGTCCTCGTGAGCCGAGAGGAGCATGACGAGGGTGCCGGGGAGGTCGCCCATGGGCGGACGGTCCCAGTTGTTGTGTTCGAACCAGAACTCGAGGCGTGTGCCCACGCCCACCTGGCTGGTGAGCTTCATGCCACCACCGCATTTCTCGGTGTTCATCTTGATGAGCGGCAGCCCGAGGCCCACCTTGCGGGTGGTGCGGCTGGTGGTGTAGGGGTCGGTAACCTTGGCCAGGAATTCCGGGCTCATGCCCTTGCCGTTATCTTCGATAGCGAAATGGAAGTCGTTGTTCTTCAGGCTGTCCACAATGGTCAACTTGACATCCTTGGCATTGGCCGCCGTGGAGTTCTCCATCAGGTCGTAGACATGCATGGCAAGTTCTTTCATACAATATATATTTAGGTTGTTAAAGATTTGCAAAAATACACATAATTTTTCATTCGGGAATAATAAATTTTCAACTTGCTCGTTTATTAGTCCAAAAGAGATTAGAACAATGAAACATCTGAGGCTACTGCCCATCATGCTGATCCTGCTTTGCGCATCCTGCGCCGACGACGACTTCGTCGCCCCGTCGTTCCTCCATATCGACGCCATCAAGCTGGTGCCTCCGGAGAGCAATCCCATCACCCTCGACGAGGGGTTCTATACGTCCGACATCATGGCCTGCTATGTGGCCATCCACTACCCCGGCAGACACTCGATGGACACTATCGGCCTGTTCCGCCTGCCCTTCACGGTGCCCATCCGCCACGACGGCCCCATCGACTATATCGAGGTCTACCCCGCCGTAGCCCATAGCGGCAACAGCAGCCTGATGCCTTTCTATTCCTTCTACAAGCCTATCACCATCAAGAAGCACACCTTCACTATGGGCGGCGACGTCTATAGCGACACCCTTTTCTGCCGCAGCGGCGACACCCTGCGCTTCGACACGCTGAGCACCACCTACAATATCTCGCTGAGCGACATACACATGTACGAGCTCTTCGAGCCTACGGCCAGCAGCCTCTATTTCGACTCGGTGACGTGGGTGAAACACGACCCCGAGAACGCCTGTACCGGCCAGGGCTACGCTATGGTGCATGTGGCCGACACGGTGGACAACCGCCCCTTCTCCATCAACTCCGACTTCTACATCTTCGACGCCACACGTGCGCTCTATATGGAACTCGACACACGGTCGGACCTCCCATTCGAGGTCTACATGACCGCCGCCTACACCAGCGGGGGCAACCCCGTCACCGAGCGCGTGATGGTGGTGAACCCCACGGACCACTGGCAGCATATCTACATCAACCTGGGCCGCACCTGGTCGTGGTTCAACCACCCGCAGTCTTTCCGCCTGTCTTTTGCCGCGCTGAATGTCTACGGCGACGAGGGCGATGTGCGCATCGACAATGTCAAAGTAATCTCCACCAACACCGTCAACTAACCTCCACTACCCCTCATGAAGAAAAAACAGACTCTGAAATACATAGCCCTCGACCTCCTGGCGGCACTGCTGTCGTGGACGGCACTCTTCGCCTTCCGCAAGCTGGCCCTGGATACTCCTGCCGCCCCCGAGCTGACGACCTTCAGACTGCAGCTCTTCTCCGACCCCAACTACTGGCTGGGGCTGGCGCTGGTGCCTGCCGGATGGCTGGCGCTCTACACCATCCTGGGCACCTACCGCAATGTGCTGCGCAAGGCACGACTGAAGGAACTGCTGGACACCCTGATGGCCACGCTGATAGGCTCGGTGGTCATCTTCTTCCTGCTGCTGCTCGACGACGACATCACCACCTACAGCGACCACTATGCCGCTTTCCTCTTCCTCCTGGCGGTGCACTTCACACTGACCTACCTCTTCCGGCTGATGATCACCTCGCAGACGGTGCGGCGTGTCCACACGCGCCGCATCGGATTCCCCACCCTCCTCATCGGGTCGGGCAGCAAAGCCTACCACACCTACCTCGACATTGAGAACCAGGAGACCTACTCCGGCAATATCATTATAGGATATATAGATGTGGAGAGCGAGCGGAGCGCAGAGCCCGGCAATCCGCTGTCGACACTGATGCCCTGTCTGGGCGGCATCGACAACCTGCGGCCGCTCATCGAGGAGCACCATATCGAGGAGGTCATCATCGCCCTGGAGGACACAGAGAAAGAACTCATCGGCGGCATACTGCGCCAGCTCAACTCCGCCGCCGACCTCATCATCAAGCTCACGCCCGACGCCCGCGACCTCATCGTGGGATCGGTGAAGCAGCAGTCCATCTTCCATTCCCCCTTCATCGTCATCAACAACCGACTGATGCCGGAGTGGCAGTACTCCATCAAGCGCATCGGCGATGTGGTGATAGCACTGATTGCCATGATTGTGCTCTCGCCGGTCTACCTCATCACCGCCATCATCGTGCGTGCCACGTCGCCCGGCCCGGTCTTCTATGCGCAGGAGCGCATCGGCCTGCACGGCCGCCCGTTCCGCATGCACAAATTCCGCTCCATGTACGTCGACGCCGAGCAAGCCGGCCCGGCCCTCTCGAAGGACGACGACCCGCGCATCACGCCCTTCGGCCGTTTCATGCGCAAGGTACGCTTGGACGAGATACCACAGTTCTACAATGTCTTGCGCGGCACGATGTCCATCGTCGGCCCGCGTCCGGAACGCCAGTTTTATATCGACCAGATTGTGAAACGCGCGCCCGAATACCTGCTGCTGCAGCGCATCAAACCCGGCATCACGTCGTGGGGACAGGTGAAGTACGGCTACGCCTCGTCGGTCGACGAGATGGTGGAGCGCCTGCGCTACGACCTCCTCTATCTGGACAACATGTCCATCACCACCGACCTGAAGATCATGGTCTACACGGCCAAAATCATTGTGCAAGGCCGAGGGAAGTAACTCACCCGGATTCACTCCCGAACAACACATCCGAAAACCGGACGAAAAACCTATTTTCGCCCTACCAACACCCTATCATCTCCCACTTTGGTAGGAGTTGGTAAGGACTTGGTAAGGACTTGATAGGGCTTTGGTAAGGAGTTGGGGTTGATTATGTGGTAGTTAGGGATACGCTGAACACCTGACAAACACTATAATATTACAAATCAGAGTCTTACAAATAACCATCAGGATTTAATTAAACTTTTTTGAAGATTTTTTATCAATGTAAGTAAATTAGTTGTATCTTTGCAGACGAATCCGAGTGAGTCGGATTAGGTAAAACAATTGAAATTTAATCATATCAACCAAGATGAAGAACAAATATTACGACCTAATCGACCAAACGTTCGATTTTCCGCAGGACGAATTCCGCACCGAGGACAGCGAGCTGTATTTCCACGACATACCGCTGATGGAAATCATCAAACAATACGGCACACCGTTGAAGATTACCTACCTGCCCAAGATCAGTTCGCAGATTCAGAAGGCCAAACGTCTGTTCAACGTGGCCATTGCCAAGACCGACTATCGGGGCTCCTACAACTACTGCTACTGTACAAAGAGCAGCCACTTCTCTTTCGTGTTGGAGGAGGCATTAAAGAACGATATCAACCTGGAAACATCGTCAGCTTTCGACATCAACCTGATACAGGAATTGCACAACCAAGGGTTGATAGACAAGGAGAAAGTGATCGTGTGCAACGGATTCAAGAAGGAACAATACATAGAAAACATTGTGGGTATTTTCAACGACGGGTTCCACAATGTGATACCGGTGCTGGACAACAAGAACGAGTACTACACGCTGGACCAGATGCTTGCCGAGGGTGGCGAGCAGATGAACCTGGGCATCCGCATAGCCTCGGAGGAGGAGCCGAAGTTCGACTTCTACACCTCGCGTCTGGGCATCCGATACAACGACATTGTGTCGTTCTACGAGGAGCAGGTGAAGCCGAACACGAAGTTCCGCTTCAAGATGCTGCACTTCTTCATCAACACGGGCATCCGCGACACGGCCTACTACTGGAACGAGTTGGCTAAGTGCGTCAACGTCTACTGCGACCTGAAGAGGTTATGTCCGGAGTTGGATTCGCTGAACATCGGCGGGGGCTTTCCGAGCAAGGTGAGCCTGGCGGCCAACTACGACTACGAGTATATGGCCGAGGAAATCCTGGCTCAGATCAAGAACATCTGCACGCTGCGGGGCGTGGAGGAGCCGAACATCTTCACGGAGTTCGGCAGCTTCACCGTAGGCGAGAGCGGAGCCACGCTATACAGCATTCTGGACCAGAAGCAGCAGAACGACCGCGAGTTGTGGTACATGATCGACTCGAGTTTCATCACCACACTGCCAGACACCTGGGGCATCAACCAGAGGTTCATCATGCTGCCCATCAACCACTGGGACAGCGAGTACCAGCGGGTGTTCCTGGGCGGCCTGACATGCGACTCGGAGGACTACTACAATGCCGACAGTCATGCCAACGCCATCTTCCTGCCCAAGCTGCAGAAGGACGACCCGTTGTATATCGGTTTCTTCCACACGGGGGCATACCAAGAGAGCTTAGGCGGCTACGGCGGCATACAGCACTGCCTGATACCGGCGCCAAAGCACGTCATCATCGACAAAGACGAGAACGGCGAATACACGACAAAACTATTCGCCAAGGAGCAAAGCTACAAGTCGATGTTGAAGATATTGGGATATTAAAAAAAGGCTGCCATCCGGCAGCCTTTTTTTTTGCAATGGGTCAGTTCTCGTATGCCTCGTGGAGTTCGATTTCGTAGATGAGGGGCGTATACCCGGGGATGGTGCCGGCACCTGTGGGGCCGAAGGCAAGCTGATAGGGGAAGTAGAAGCGGTAGATGCTGCCGGGGTTCATGAGCTGGAGGCCCTCGATGAGGCCGGGGAACATGGGCTCGCCGACGACATGCAGGATGGGGTCGCGGTGGCCATAGGTCTGGTCGTAGGGTTCGCCAGAGAGCAGGAGGAAGCTACGATAGTCGAAGAGGATGCGCTGCGCATACTGGACGTTGGGACCAGAGCCCTGCTTGAGGACCTCGTAGTAGAAGCCCTGGGGATGGCGTTTGACATTGGGGTTTTCCTTCTCGAGACGTTTGAAATAGGCTTCCTGCTGGGCGTCGACATCCTTCTGGGTGGCGGTGGCCTGAGCATTAGACTGCATGGCGAACATCGTCATGATGTAAGAGATGGCATCCTTAGTCTCCTCGGGGGTGAGGGGCTGGTCGGTATGGCCGTCGAGGGCATAACGAGCCGACTGCATAATGAGGTCGGCATCGAGCTGGTTGAAGTAACCCTCGCGGAGGAGGCTGGCGATATTCTGGCCGTAGGCCCAGGAGAGGGTGTCGGTCTGGGTCTTGAGTTCAGGAGCCTGGGTGAGGCGGTTCACGCTGCCGTTGGAGCCACAGGAGACGAGGGCCAGGGAGCAGGCAACGATGAGGATTGTTTTCTTCATGACGGAAAGAATTATTTATTTACTATGAGTTTCTGTACGGTGACGTCGCCGGCGGCATAGAGGCGGAGGAGGTAGAGCCCGGCGTTGAGCTGATGCAGCGGCAGCTGGCAGGTGCCGTCGACAGCGGTCTGCGTGGCGAGGGTGCGGCCCATGAGGTCGAGGAGCTCGACCTGCCGGAGGCCTTCGGCACTGACGGTGACGGCCGTGGTGGCGGGGTTGGGGCTGACGCTGACGGCAGCTGCGGCGGCGAGGTCGACGCCGACGGAACCCTGGCCATAGGCCTTGAAGTAGGGTTTGTAGCCTTGGGCGGTGACGGAGAGGCAGGTGGCGGCAAGGTCGGCAGAGGCGGCAATGGGCAGCGTGGCCACGCCGTTCTGGTTGGCGAAGGCAGCAGCGACGAGGCTGTGGTCGGCAGAGTCGACAAAGGCCACGTAGGCGTAGGGCGGGACGTTGACCGTGACGTTATCGTTATGACGGGCGACGGAGGCCGTGAGTTCTTCAGCCGTGCCGAGCCACGGGAGGAGCGAGGGGTCGCCCATGAGCTCGTAGATCTCCCAGTAGTAGAGCTTGGACTGGGAGTCGCTCAGCTGGGAAGAGCTGGCAGAGTTGACGGACATATTGCCGACATTGAGCATGCTGCCAGTGGTGACGGCATAGGAGGCGATGTCCTCGCCGTGGGTGTGGAAGAGGCGGTCGTACATGCCGAGTTTGCTGGAGTTATAGGCAAGGGTCATGGCGTTGCGGATGTTATTGCGGATACCGACGGACCAGAAGAAGTCCTCGTCCCAGTAGGTGGAGTTGGTGGCTCCGAAGTAGGCAACGGCGCCGGCGTTGTTGGCGCGGCGGAGCAGGGACTCGCCGAAGCAGACACCCATGTCGAACTTGTTGCTGAGGCAGCAGTTGCCAATCATGATGGAGGGCTTGCCGTTGTTGGACATGTTGTTGACATTGTTGACGGTAAAGGAGGGGATGGACCATTCGTTCCAGTTGCCGTGGGCGCTATAGTTGATCCAGCCCATGCCGGAGCTATAAAGGTTGCGGAGGGTGGAGGCGACGCCAGAGGCCGAGGAACTGCCGGTGACAGTGACACCGGCGGGGTAGCGCGAAGTGTTGTTCTTGTAGTATTTCACCTCGTTGAAGCCATTGTCGGCATTGATGTATAAGGAGGCAATATAGTCCATGGTGGGGTCGCAGACACGGTAGGCGTTGTCATTGTCGGTGGTGCCGCCACCGTCGATGCCGGAGATGAGAACGGCACGGCCAAGGTAGCTATCGTCGGAGAAGGCATAGGTCTCGTAGTAGAGGGTCTTGTTGACAATGGAGGCCAGGGTGGTGGTATCAGTGGCGGAGAAGCGACCGGAGTAGCAGTCGGGCAGGTGGTCGCCGCTGGTCCAGGTGGTGAAGTAAAGGTCGGAGATGTGGTCGTAGCTGACCCACCAGGAAGACGACGTGAGGCGGGTATCGAAGGCGCGGAGGTTGGTGTGGTCGCCCACGAGGATGAGGAAGGTGGGGGCCGGAGCATCGGGGGTAGCGTCGGTATAGAGGCCTTGGAGGTAGTTGGCGATGGATGTGTTGCTGGACAGACCGAGGTCGGTGGTGTAAACGAGGTCTACCAGCATGCCCTGCTTGCGCTTCCAGTCGGCGAAACGTTCAAGGCTGTTGCAACGAAGAGCACCCGGGGCCATGATGACCATGCGCAGGGGCGATACAGTGCTGATGTCCTTGGTGGAGAAGAGGCGGTTGAGCGTCTGTCCGACGGTGAATGCCGGCGAGTAATAACGGTTGTAGTGGTCGATGGTGCCCTGGACGTCGGCGTTGATATAACGAACTTTGACCGTCGCCATGCGGCAGACGATGGCCTGTCCGGTGACAGGGTTGACGCGCACGGGGCTGAAGACGAGGTTGGCCACGCGGCGGTCGCGGGCCACGCCCAAGACGTCGACAGAGGCCAGTGGCAGACCCCAGAATTCATTGAGGGCATAGCGCTTGGAATCGATGACAGGGGCAGGATCCTCACGCTGCGACTTGGAGCGGGAGGGCTGCAGGGGGTAGAGGTCGGTGAGATTGAGGTCGAGGGTGTCATAGACGGCATCGGAGACCTCGACCGAGAGCGACTGGCAGAAGGGGATGGTGATGAGGTCGGTCTTCACGGGGAGGGCCGGAGCGCCGTATTCTCCACCACTGAGGTAGCCCTCCATGTCGAGCACATTGGTCGTGCGTCCGTCGAAGGTCTTAGGATAGGAACTGATTTGGGGAGTTTCGTAGCGTAGTTCGAGGTAGTCGAAGCTGTCTGTTGTCACCACCTGGGCTTGTGCAAGGGTGCCGGTGGCAAGGGCAAGAGCCATAAAAACAACAATCTTTTTCATATATTATTTAATATTAAACATTTTTTCTATTGAGGGGCACGGGGCGTTGATGACGACGTGCTCGTGGGTGACGGGGTGTTCGAAAGCGATGGAATGCGCATGGAGCGAGATGCTGCCGTCGTCATTGCTTCGCGGGGCACCGTATTTGAGGTCGCCTTTGATGGGGCATCCGATGTTGGCCAGCTGGCAGCGTATCTGGTGGTGGCGCCCGGTGTGGAGGTTGATGTCCAGCAGGTGGTAGCCACCGTCGCTGACCGCTATCTCGCGGTATTCCAGCCGGGCAAGCTTGGCGTTGGGGCGAGCCGAGGAGAAGACATAACTCTTGTTGCGTTCCTCGTTCTTGACGAGCCAGTTCTCCAACGCTCCGGCAGGCTGCGGAGGGGCGTTCTTGACCACGGCCCAGTAGTGTTTCTCGAATTCGCGTGTGCGAACCTTCTCCACCATGCGGGAGAGCGCTTTGGAAGTCTTGGCGAGAAGCACCACGCCGGAGACCGGACGGTCGAGCCGATGGATGACACCACAATAGACATTGCCGGGCTTGTGGTCGCGTTCCTTGATGAACTCCTTCACCAGCTCGGCCAGCGGGGTGTCGCCGGTCTTGTCGCCCTGGGTGATTTGTCCGGGCAACTTGTTCAGCGCCAGCAAGTGGTTGTCTTCGTATAGAATCTGGTCGGCAATCATGGTCAGACGATTTCGGCGATGGGGCTGATGGCGTTCCTCACCTTGTCCTGCAGGGCCACGTTGATGGGGAAGTCCAGGGGCAAGAAGAGGTCGACGCGCGAACCAAAGCGGATGAATCCGAGTTCCTGGTTCTGTTTGACACGCTCGCCCTCCTTGGAGTAGCAGACGATGCGGCGTGCCATCACTCCCGCCACCTGACGGATGAGGATGCGCTTGCCGTTGTCGAGGAGCATGCCTATCTCGGTGCGCTCGTTGAGGTCGCTGCTCTTGGGATAGGAGGCAACGAAGTAGTTGCCGCGGCGGAACTTGACGTACTCCACCAAGCCGTCGCAGGGGTAGCGGTTGACATGCACGTCGGTGCCACTCATAAAGATGCTGACCTGCATGCACTCGCCCTTGATATAGGTTTTCTCGTTGACCTGCTCGATGGTGACAATGGTGCCGTCGGCAGGCGAGATAATCTCGTTGGGGCTGTCGGCAAAGATGCGGCGGGGGATGCGGAAGAAGGCAACAACCATGAAGCCGAAGATGAGCAAGGCGGCGACGAAGAGGTAATGGACGACGTTCCACTCCTTGACCAGCAACAAAAGCAACAGCACAATCAGGAAGATGGCCGAGCCGGTAATGAATATTATTTTCTTACCTTCGCGATGGATTTTCATATTCAGAAGATTATAAGGTTTATGTATGCAAATGCGAACGGCATGATGATGAGCAGGCTGTCGAAACGGTCGAGGAAACCACCGTGGCCGGGCATGATGTTGCCGCTATCCTTCATTCCGACGGAACGTTTAAGCATGCTCTCCACCAGATCGCCAAGGGTGTCAATCACGCTGCAGATCAACCCCAGCGCCAACCAATGGTACCAAGCCACGGCAGGCTGGAGCCACGGGCCGACAAAGACGGCCACCAGCACCGTGACCAACACTCCGAAGGCAGTGCCTTCCCAGGTCTTTCCGGGCGAGTGGCGTTCCCACATCTTGTGTTTGCCGAAGAGCGAGCCACCGATGTAGGCGCCGGAGTCATTGAGCCAGACCATCAGCACCAACATCAGCACCACCCGTGCTCCAGCGTCGGGAACCAAGGCAAGCATCAGGCTCAGCGGCAGGCCGATATAGAGTAGCGGAACCATGGAGTAGGCGGCATCGCGGAAGGGCTGGTCGCTCTGTTTCCACAGCTGCACAATGGCCGAAAGGGCAAAACACATCGGGAACAAGGCGAAAGAACCGAACACCAAACCGAATCCAAGAAGGGGATTGTCCACCAAGGGAATTACCATCACCAGCAGCATGGCCACCAGCGAGAAAATGTATCCAAGCACACGGCTCGGGCGAGCGCCCTGGGTCTTCACCATGCGGAAGAACTCGAACGTGCACCCCACGTTGACAAAGAGCAGAAAAGCTCCGAAAAGGGCGAGCCCCAACTGGGGGTTGCCCAACAGGCGGCCACTCAGCAGCGTGCCGAGGAAAAGCAGCGCGTAGACGACAGCGCTGGCAGTGCGTATCCAGAATGTTTTCATATCACTGTGGTATTGGTGTTCGACTCAGTATAATTGCTCTCGGGCAGCGACGCAGGCTCATCGGGCTTGGGAAGCTCGGGCTGCTCATCCCACGGACGCGGACCATAGATGCGTTCCAGGTCTTCGCGGAAGAGCACCTCTTTCTCATAGAGCTGGGCGGCCAACTCGTCGAGTTGTTCGCGGTGCGAGGTCAGGAGCTCCTTGGCCCTGCTGTAGGCCTCTTCCACCATACGGCGCACCTCGCGGTCGATGGTTTCGGCGGTCTTCTCGCTGAAGGGCTTGGTGAGGCCGTAGTCGTTCTGCCCGGTGGAGTCATAGAAGCTGATGTTGCCCACCTCGGGGCTCATGCCATAGTAGGTCACCAGGGCCTGGGCCATCTTGGTGGCGCGCTCGATGTCGTTCAAGGCTCCGGTGCTAATCTTGCCGTAGACAATCTCTTCCGAGGCGCGGCCGGCCATAAGGCTGGTCATCTCGTCGAACATCTGCTCGTAGGTGGTAATCTGACGCTCCTCCGGCAGATACCAGGCGGCGCCGAGGGCTTTGCCTCGCGGCACTATGGTCACCTTCACCAGAGGGTTGGCCCAACGCAGCAGCCAACTCACCGAGGCGTGTCCGCTCTCGTGGTAGGCTATGGTGTGCTTCTCCTGGTCGCTGAGGACCTTGGTGCGCTTCTCAAGGCCTCCGACAATACGGTCGACGGCATCGAGGAAGTCCTGTTTGTCAATCTGTTTCTTATTCTTGCGGGCGGCACAGAGGGCGGCCTCGTTGCAGACGTTGGCGATATCGGCACCGCTGAAACCCGGGGTCTGCTTGGCCAGGAAGTCACGGTCGACATAGCCTTCCGTACCTTCCTCGTTGTTCAGCTTCAAATTCTTCATGTGGACAGCGAAGATTTCCTTGCGCTCCTCGATGTCGGGCAGCTCGACGTAGATCTGACGGTCGAAACGGCCGGCACGCATCAGGGCCTTGTCCAGCACGTCGGCACGGTTGGTGGCGGCGAGGACAATGACATTGGTGGTGCTGGAGAAGCCGTCCATCTCGGTGAGCAACTGGTTCAGCGTGTTCTCGCGCTCGTCGTTGCCACCGGTGAATCCACGACCGCCGCGGGCGCGTCCCACAGCGTCAATCTCGTCGATGAAGACGATGCAGGGCGACTTCTTCTTGGCCTCGTCGAACAGGCCACGCACACGCGAGGCGCCGACGCCGACGAACATCTCCACGAAGTCGGAGCCGCTCATCGAGAAGAAAGGCACGCCTGCCTCGCCGGCCACAGCCTTGGCCAGCAGGGTTTTGCCGGTACCCGGAGGGCCTACCAGCAACACTCCCTTGGGAATTTTGCCACCCAGTTCAGTATAATGCTTGGGATTCTTCAGGAAGTCCACAACCTCCATCACCTCCTCCTTGGCACCGGCCAGACCGGCAACGTCCTTGAAGGTGACATTGACCTGCTTGGTGGCGTCGTACTGCTTGGCACGCGAACCACCGAAGCCGAACATGCCGCCGAGGCCGCCACCACCATCACCACCCATCTGCCGACGGGCCATGGCGCTGAAGCCCCAGAACATCAGTATCATCAGCAGCAGAGGGCCGAACCACACCAAAAGGTCGCGCCAGGCGTTGCTGCGGGTCTCAATCTTGTAGCTGATATGCTCGCCCGTCTTCTCTTCGACGATGGCGAGTTCCTTGTCGAAATGCTCGTAGTTGCCTATATTATAGGTATACGCGCGCACAGGACCTTCGCCACCAGTGAAATTGCGTGTACGCAGTTCGCCGTAGAGGTCGGGATAGGCCTTGACGGCATCGGGCTTGATTCTGATTTCCGCCACTTCCTGATTGACCACCGTGATACTCTCGTAGTCGTGACGCTCGAGCACCTGCGACAGTTTGGCCCACTCGATGGGCATTTTCGACGACTCGCCACCGCCGAACATGCCGAACAGCAGCGCGAGCATGATGACAATATATATAGTATAAAGCCACTTCGCACCCTTGGGCTTCTTGCCCTGGGGCATCATCTGGGGGCCTTTCCTGGTCTGCTTTGCCATAGTCTATTCTTTAGTACTTAACGAAATTTCCTCGCCGTCACTCCACAGCTCGTCCAAGCGATAGAAGGCACGCTTCTCCTTCTGAAAAATGTGCACCACCACGTCGAAATAGTCCATCAGAATCCATTCGGCGTTGTTGTAGCCCTCAATCTTGTGGGGGTTGAGGCCTGTGGCTTTCTTCACCGTCTCGAAGACTGCATCGCTCAGCGCGCTGACATGCGACGGCACATTGCCCGAAGCGATGACAAAATATTCTGCCGGAGCGCCATGCACCTTCCTCAGGTCCAGTATACGCACCTCCTCGCCCTTCTTGGCGTCGAGGGCTTGGGCGGCCAGTCGGGCCAGCACCTCCGATTCTTTCTCTTTATTGTTCATATTATTCATTTTTCATTTCTCTATCTTTACTGCCACCAGCGTGCGCACCCCGTTGGCCTCCGCAATGTCCACCCGCACATAGCTCTCGGGGAGCAGTTCTTCCACCTTCTCGGTCCACTCGGTGAAGCAGTAGCAGCCACTGTAGAAGTACTCCTCATACCCCAGGTCGTAGGCCTCGGCCACCGACTTCAGGCGGTAGAAGTCGAAGTGGTAGACCGGCTCCTGGAACGGCGGCGCACCGGCAACCCTGCCGCGAACCGGCCGACTGTACTCGTTGACGATGGCGAACGTGGGGCTGCACACCACATCCTCCACTCCCAGCGCTGCGCATATCTCCTTGATCAACGTGGTCTTGCCCACACCCATCGACCCGAAGAATGCAAAAAAGCGGTCGTCAGGAAAAGTATCCAGCAACTTCCGTGCCACATCGGGCAGCTGTCCTATATTGTCAAACTGTTCTTTCACACTCTTAACTCTTAACTCTTAACTCCCAACACTCATCTCAGCCTGTCGGCAGCTTTCACCAGAGCCTCGTCCTTGCGGATGGCACGCTGAGCCAGGAAGAGAAACACCAACGATGCCAACGGAGCGAAGGCTCCGACAGCCCACGACACCTCGGGCTTGGCGCCACCCATGCCTGCCGACAGCAGGTCGGCGTAGTGGTCCACAGCCCAGAAGAACACCAGGAAGGCATAGACCACATTCAGCAGGAAGCCAAAGCCCACCATGCGCACCTGCAGGGTGCGGCGCCTATAGAGGAACAGCGTGGCCAGCGAGAGGGCCATGCACACCAGCGACAGCACCACCAGGGGCCAGGTCTCCATGCCGGTGAAACGCTGACCGTAGTGCACCACGGGCTGGTCCATCTGGGTCATCATGTCGGCACCGTCGCGGGCAACGAGGTCCAACTGGGCCTCCACGCGCTGGCCTTCGGTAGGACGGTCGACAAACTGGAACTTGGCCACGGGCAGCAGCAGGCACAGACCCATGCAACATGCTGCCAGAAGCAGCCAAAGCGATTGAATTCTCTGTATCATAGCAATCTAAAAGTTATTTATAGTTCTCTCAATCTTCCATCTTCAACTCCACAGCCTTGCGGCCCTTGTCCACCACCACAGCATCCTTGATGTACATGAATCCCGGGTTGCCGCGCATCATGGTCTTGATGGCGGTGGCGTCGGCAAAGAGGTAGTCGAGACCCTCCACCTGGTTGTCGTAGAGCCAGGCCTGCACCTCCTCCGGCAGGGCGGAGGTGAGCAGCACTACCTGCTTGCCGTTCTCGGCAGCCAGCTGCTGGGCCAGCTTCACCTCGCGCACTCCCTTGTCGTCCACCTTGTCGAGAGAGTGGATGGTGATGATGACCAGACCTTCCTCCGACAGGATGAGGTCGAAGGCGTGATCCTCCATCAACATGTCCATCATGGAGAATCCTGCGGCCTTGATTTCCGGCATTTCCACACGGCTGGACACCCACTCCCACTGCTGCTCCCACGTGCTGTCGGCCATGTAATCCATCAGCTTGGCGCTCTCGAACTCCATGGTCTCGCCGGTCTGCACATTGCGGTAGGTGACATAGCTCTTCGGGGCGGCATCGAGCTCGGTGTCAATCATCTTGTTGCCAATCTTCCAGGGACGGAAGTCGATGACCGGCTCGTGCTTGATGTTGTAGATGCAGAAGATGAGCATCACCGCCAGCGCACCCATGAAGACGAGGCAGTCACGCTCGAAGCGGCGTTTCGCACGCAGGCGGCAGGTGAGGAGAATCCACGCCGTCGGCACGTCAAGGGCCACGTTCTTCCAGAAAGTCTGCCAGTTGGTGAGCTTGATGGCGTCGCCGAAGCATCCGCAGTCGTCCACGAGATTGGTCGTGGCGTCGACGAACGTGGTGACGGTGAAGAAAAGCATCATCAGCGCCAGCATCCAGGCCGTAAAGACACGGAAAGAGTTGAATATCAACATTACGCCGACAATAAACTCGGCGCAGATGAGCGCCACGGCCAGCACGCCGGCCATGGGGTGCGCCCACTCGAAAGTCATACCGAAAAGTTCCCAGTTGGACATATAGTCCTGCACTTTGTACACGGTGCCCAGCGGGTCCACGCCCTTGACGAAGGACGAGAAGAGGAACACCAGGCCCACCACCCAGCGGGCCACCACATTCAGCGTGTAATGGAGGTTTGTATCTTTTATCTTCATAATTTCATGTTTTCTTCTTCAGTGAGTCTGACAAGGCAGAAAAGCGAGTAATTGACAATGTCCATGTATCCGCCTTCCACGCCCTCGCTGGCGAGGGTCTGCCCGTTGTTGTCTTCTATCTGTTTGATTCGCAAAAGCTTCATCAGAATCAGGTCGACCATCGAGCTGATGCGCATCTGCCGCCAGGCCTCGCCGTAGTCGTGATTCTTGTTCATCATCAGGTCGAGGATGCGGGCGACATGCTTGTCGTAGAGCTTCATGGCGTCCTGCAGCGGCAGCTCCATCGGGGCCTCGCCGTTCTCCGCCCTCCACGCTCCGCTCTCCACCTCCAACTGAATCAGGGCCATGACGGCATAGTTCACCATGGCCACAAACTCGCCCCTCACGCCGTCGCCCACGCGGTTCTCGCCACTCTCCTGCACGCTGCGTATGCGGTTGGCCTTGATGAAAATCTGGTCCGTCAGCGACGGCAGACGCAGGATGCGCCACGACGTGCCGTAGTCGTGCGTCTTCTTCTCGAAAAGCGTCCGGCAGGCCGCCACCTCGTGCTCCATCTCCTTGCGGGTACTCATTTTCGTTTGTCCATTTTTACACATAACCCTCAATAAACGCACGACAATTTCTTTTATTGTATAAAAAATAAAAAAAATTCCTCCCCTACCCCCACCCGACCCCTACCCGATAGGTATCCAGGGCGAATCAGGTACCCTTCGGGTGGGTGGATGATGGAGGTTGGATAGGCGCTGGGCGAGAGGGGGATGCGGCGGAGGGAAGAGTTTTTTCGGCCGGGCACAATAAACGGCGAAAGGGGGCGTTATTGAGGGTATGGAAAAAGGATTGAACTTCGAGCCTTTCAGCTTCACGGTGCATGGACGGGCAGTCGGTTTTGAGCGGCCGGCGGTGATGGGCATACTGAACATCACAGCCGACTCGTTCTACGACGGCGGCCGCTACCGCGAGGCCAACGCCATGCTGGCGCAGGCCCGGCGGCTGCTGGCCGAGGGGGCGGACATCATCGATGTGGGCGCCGCCTCGTCGCGGCCGGGAGCCGAGCTGCTGCCACCCGAGGTGGAGTCCGAGCGCATAGGAGCGGCTGTAAGGCTGATACGCAGCGAGTTGCCCGAGGCCATCATCTCGGTCGACACCTGCTACAGCCTGCCGGCGCGCACGGCTGTCGAGGCTGGGGCGGACATCGTCAACGACATCGGCGGCGGACAGTTCGACGAGCAGATGTTCTCGACCGTTGCAGAGCTGCAAGTGCCTTACATACTGATGCATAACCGCGGCCTGCCGGGCGTCATGCAGCAGATGACGGGCTACGACGACATCATCGGCGACCTGACGCGCTATTTCTCCGAGCGGCTCGATGCCCTCTACCGCCTGGGAGTCAAGGACGTATGGATCGACCCGGGGTTCGGATTCGCCAAAACCGTGGAGGAGAACTACGAGCTGCTGCACCGGCTCGACGAGCTGACGGCGTTCTTCCGCGAGCCGCTGCTCACAGCACTGAGCCGCAAAAGCATGATATACAAGCGCCTGGGAACAACCCCCGACGAGGCGCTGACGGGCACCATAGCCCTCGACGCCATAGCCCTCGAGAAGGGCAGCCGTCTGCTGCGCGTACACGACCCAAAACCCGCCGCCGAGACCATCCGACTCCTGTTCAGTTAAGAGTTATGAGTTATGAGTTAAGAGTTTATAAATCAATCTACAATAAAACTGCAAAACATGTTGACAAACGCAATCTTAGGACTACCGCAAATCCATCTCATCGACATCATCGACGTCGCCATTGTGGCGGTGTTGGCCTACTACATCTACCGCATGGTGCGCGGCACCAATGCCATGCTCATATTCTGGGCGCTGGTGGTCATCATCGTGGCCTGGCGGGCCACGGAGATGCTGGGCATGCGCCTGCTGGGCGCCATACTGAGCTCTGTGGCCGGCATCGGTCTCATCGCCCTGGTGGTCATCTTCCAGCCCGAAATCAGACGCTTCCTGCTCTTCCTTGGCACCAAGACGCAAATCGACCAGTCGTGGATTAAACGATTCCAGTTCTGGAAGCACAACATGCAGAACAAGCAGACCGTCAACTACGAAGCCTACATCAACGCCTGCATGCACATGTCGCAGTCCAAAACCGGCGCGCTGATAATTTTCAAACGGAAGAACGAGGTGGAGGAGCTTATCAACACCGGAGAACGCATCAATGCCCTGGCGTCGTCGGCGCTGATCGAGGCACTGTTCTTCAAGAACTCGCCGTTGCACGACGGCGCGGTCATAGCGCATGGAAACCAGATACTTGCCGCCCGCTGCATCCTGCCCGTCACGTCGCGCCTCGACGTCGACCCCAACCTGGGCCTGCGCCACCGCTCGGCCATCGGCGTCACCGAGCAGCTCGATGTGCTCAGCGTCATCGTCAGCGAGGAGACCGGAGCCATCTCCTATGCCCTCGACGGCGAAATACACCACAACATCAGCCCCGTCGAACTGCGCCAGGCACTGGAGCACTACGAATGCTAAAGGTTGACAATCAGTAGAATATAAAATAATTATTATTATATTGAAAAATATACGTATTTTTGCAGACCAAAATTTTGGAAAAAAGTATAACGCAGGTGTAATAAACCCGGACGCGAAAACGTATATTGCAAGAGAACGAATAAACAAAAATAACAAACAAAAACAACAAAAAATGAGAAAATCGATTTGGATTGTGCTGCTGGCGATGGTCCTCGGCGGCACCTCTTTCGCCCAGATGCCCGGCGCTGGCGCCAAGGAGAAGAAAAGCGACCTGAAAGCCCAGGTGCCCCTCGACAAGAAGGTCATCTACGGCAAACTGGACAACGGATTCACCTACTACATCCGCAACAACAAGAAGCCAGAGAACATGATTCAGTTCCGCCTGGCCACCAACGCCGGTTCCATCATGGAGCGCGACGACCAGCAGGGTCTGGCTCACTTCTGCGAGCACATGGCCTTCAACGGCATCAAGGGTTATCCCCACAACGAAATGATTGACAAGCTGCAGCAGCACGGTGTGGAGTTCGGCCGCGACATCAACGCCTACACGAGCTTCGACCAGACGGTCTACTACGTCAACATGCCCGCCAACGACGAGGAGATGGTCAAGATGGGTATCGAGATCCTCGACGGCTGGGCCGGCAACGTGCTTTTCGACCAGAAAGAGATCGAGGAGGAGCGCGGCGTCATCCACGAGGAGTGGCGCGGTGGCGTTGGCCACGGCGACCGTCTGCGCCAGAAGACCTGGCCCATCATGCTGAAGGGTTCGCTCTATGCCGAGCGTCTGCCCATCGGCAAGGAGGAGGTCATCATGAACTTCAAGCGCCAAAGCATCGTCGACTTCTTCAACGACTGGTACCGTCCCGACCTGCAGGCCATCATCATCGTTGGCGACATGGACAACTATGCCTATGCCGGCCTGAAGGGTGCCAAGGCCATGGAGCAGAAGATTAAAGACACCTTCAGCTCGCACAAGTTCCTCGGCAAAGAGAAACTGGCCCGCCAGAGCTATCAGATTCCCGACAACAAGGATCCTCTGATCTGCATTGCCACCGACAAGGAGGCCACGAGCACCAGCCTGGCCCTCTACTGGAAGCACAAAAAGACCCCCAACGGCACCATCGGCGCCTACCGCCAGATGATTGTCCGTAACCTTATCGACATGATGATCAACGAGCGCTTCGCCGAAATCTGCGAGAAACCCACCGCCCCCATGATGTATGCCGGCGGCGGATACAGCGGATTCCTGGGCCGTGAGATCGACGTCTTTGCCGTCAGCGCCGCTCCCAAAGAGGGCCGCATCAACGAGACCGCCGAGCTCCTCCTCAAGGTCATGAAGCAGATTGACGACCACGGATTCCTCCAGAGCGAGCTGGAGCGCCAGAAAGAGGACCTCCTCAGCACCTACACCAAACTGGCTAAGGAAGAGAACAAGACCCAGAGCAACAGCCTGGCCGACGAGTATACCGACCACTACCTGGAGAACAGCCCCTGCCCCGGTATCCGCACGGAGATGAGATATGCCAAGGAGTTCATCCCCGAAATCACCCTCGAGGAGTGCAACGCCCTCGTCAAGACTTGGATTACCGACAACAACATGATCTTCTACCTCACCGCTCCCGAGAAGGACGACGTCAAAGTGACCACCGAGAAAGAGGCCAAGAAAATCATCAAGAACGCCAAGAAGGTCAAGACCCAGCCCTGGGTTGACAGCTTCAAGGACGAGCCCCTCTTCACCGAGACCCTCAAGGATGTCAAAGCCAATGTCACCAAGACCAACAGCGTTCTCGGCTACACCGAGTACACCTGCCCCAACGGCATCAAGTTCATTGTGAAGAAGACCGACTACAAGGCCGACGAGATCCAGATCAGCTCCTTCGGTTTCGGTGGCACCTCGCTCTACAGCGACGAGGAGGCCTACCAGGCCCAGAATGCTGCCAGCTTCGTCGATGCCGGCGGTATCGCCAACTTCAGCGCCACGCAGCTCAGCAAGAAACTCAAGGGCATGAACCTCAGCATCAGCCCCTACATCAGCAGCGAGACCCAGGGCTTCAGCGGCAACTGCTCGCCCAAGGACCTGGAGACCACCCTGCAGCTCATCAACCTCTACTACACCGCCCCCCGCAAGGACCAGGAAGCCTACGAGCGCAACATCGAGAACACCATCAACCAGATCAAGTATGTCCGCGAGAACCCGCAGGTGGCCTTCATTGAGACCTACTATAAGACCGCTTTCCCCAATGACAAGCGTCAGGTGGTTGTCCCCACCGAGGAGAAGGTGCGCAGTCTGAACCTCGACCGCATGTTTGAAATTTACCGCGAGCGTTTCGCCGATGCCTCGAACCAGACCTTCTTCTTCGTCGGCAACGTCGAGGACAACGACATCGCCCTCATCGCCAAGTACCTGAACAACCTGCCCGTCAACGGCAAGCAGAAGAACGACAAGTTCATCAACCGCAACCCGCAGTTCACCAGCGGCATCCAGCATGCCGAGGCCGTGAAGGGTATCGAGCGCCAGGGCATGCTCATCATGAGCGGCCAGGTGAACGTCGACGCCAAGGAGCTTGACCCGCAGACCCGTATCGCCATCACCGAGCTCGGCGAGGCCCTGAGCATCACCGTCACGGAGATTATCCGCGAGAAGAACGGCGACGCCTACAGCCCCAGTGCCGGTTTCGACTACGAGATCAGTCCCGAAGGCCAGGTGAGCTGGCAGTTCTACATCGGCTGCGACCCGGAGAAGGCTAAGAAGATCGAGGGCGACTGCATTGAAATCCTCAAGCAGTACATGAAGGAAGGCTGCGACGAGAAGACACTCGGCAAGGTCCAGGAGCAGATGATTGTCAACCGCGACAAGGCCCGTCAGAACAACAGCTTCTGGCTTGGCCAGATCAGCGGCAGCTACCGTTTCAACGAGAGCCGCGACTTCGTGGAGAAGTACAACGAGATGGTGAAGAAAGTCACCGTCAAGGACATCCAGAACATCGCCGCCAAGTATGTCAACCTGAACAACTACGTCGCCGTCTCCCTCCGTCCGGAGAACCCCGACGCCGGCAGCGCCGAATAATATCAACACCAACAACGATAGGGACGCGGCATATTTCCGCGTCCCTATTGTTATAAATAAGCACTATGAGGAATCCTGAAACAACCAAACATGACTACGGACACGGGCTGCTGATAGCAGGTGCCTACGGGCGCTGCGGATGCGCCATTCTGGCGGCACGAGCGGCACTGCGGAGCGGTTGCGGACTGGTGAGTGTGCACCTGCCGGGACGATGTGTGAATGCCATGCAGACGGCCTTCCCCGAAGCCATGGTGGACATCGACACAAGTGACACGCTCTTCACCACTCCCCCAGCCCATCCGGAATACTACTCGGCGTTGGCCATAGGCCCCGGTCTGGGCACCGAAGCCGCCACTCAGGAGGCCCTGCTGGCCACGCTCCTTGCCTGGCCCTCAGACCGGCCTCTCATCCTCGATGCCGACGCACTGAACATCATGGCCTCGAGACCAGACATTCTGGCTGCCGCCAGTGGACGGACGCTCCCCGCGGTCGTCACTCCGCACGAGCGGGAATACCATCGTCTTTTCGGAGAGAGGAATGCCGCCGAGGTGGCAAGCCAGGAGGGATTGATTGTAGTGCGCAAGGCGCATCGCACCCGCATATACTCGCCCGACGGCACTGTAACCGAGAATCATACAGGCAATGCCGGAATGGCGACAGCAGGGAGTGGCGATGTGCTGACGGGAATATTGTTAGGCATTAGTGCACAGAAAAAGAGCAACTTATACGAATCCGTGTGTTTGGGAGTGAGAATTCATGGCGAAATTGGGGACCGAGCGGTGGAAAAACAGTCGCAATCAAGCCTTGTAGCATCGGATTTGGTAGAAAATTTACGACTGGTAGAAGTCGAATTTACAGACGATTAGAACAAGAAGAATAAAATATTTCAAAAAAAATTTGGTGGGAATTAAAAAAGTGTGTATCTTTGCACCCGATTTCGAAAGAGAAATCAACCAACATTCCTCCTTAGCTCAGTTGGTTAGAGCACCTGACTGTTAATCAGGGGGTCGTTGGCTCAAGCCCATCCTGAAGCGCCAAAAAATCAAGGAGTCAGTTAAAAATCTAACTCCTTTTTCTTTTTCCTGTCTACACCTAGTGTACACGCAGCCGTTGGTTTCG
>DGTB01000128.1 GCA_002394185.1 Bacteroidales bacterium UBA4347
GAAAGAACACAGACGGGGGGTGTTAGCCCCCGGGTAATGATGCGACAACAAAGGGAGCCCCGAGGGGGCGACAGAGACCAAAATATAACAGATACTGAACAAGTAACACGTTCTGTCGCCCTTTTAGGGCTGGAAAACTATGGATGATGATCAACCAGGGGCTAGCACCCCTGTCTGTGATCTATCGCACCTTCGGTGCTTTTCCCCGGACACAAAAATTTTACAAAGAAAACGGCGGCCGTGTGCGTTTTTATTCGTATATTTGCGCACTGCTAAAGGAAAAGTCATGAAAAAACGCTGCTTGATGCTTGCCCTGGCGGGGCTGTGGTGGCTTGCCGCGGCCGCTCAGGGACTGAACTATGTGCCCGGCGAAGGGGGATTTGTCTGCGAAAACGGCAACAACCGCTTCACCAGAGCACTCTATGGCGCCCACACAGGCTACCGTCTGGAGACCAGCGACCGCCCCGTTTTCGCACTCTTTCTGAACTCGCGCCAAAGCCGGCACGTCGGTTTCCGCCTGACCAACGGCAACACCGGCGTCGCTCTCGACAGTACCGACTACTGCCGAGCCGTGTATGCCGACGGCGAGCGCCGCTATCTGCTGCGCCACAAAGGCTGGAACGGTGCCCTCAGAATGACCGTCTGGTGCCTGACCGACCGCGACGGCGCCCTCTGGGAAATACAGCCCGACGGCGACATGGGCAACGCCTCGCTCTGCGTCAGCCTCAGCGGAATCAGGGCCGCAAGACTGAACCGCAACGGCGACATCGGCGTGGATGCCGACGACTGTTTCGAAAGCAACGGACAGATGGTGCAGCAGCTGACCCTCGACCTTTGTGCCAACGGCAAGGCATACGTGCTGGCCGACTCGCTCACGCTGACGATCCTGGACGAAAAGGACGGTGCACGGCTGGCGCAACAGGTGCGACAGACCAACCGACAGCTGACGACCCGCATCGTCTTCGACACCCCCGACGCCTACCTCAACCCGCTCGGCGCTGCCCTCACGCTGGCTGCCGACGGTGCCTGGGACGGCGAGACATGGCTGCACGGAGCCGTGGGATGGCGCACGCAACTGGCGGGATGGCGCGCTGCCTACGCCGGCGACGTGCTCGGATGGAACGATCGCGCCCGCTCTCATTTCGATGCCTACGCACGCAGTATGGTGACACAGGTGGAGCCAACCGTCGCCCATCCCGCGCAAGACACCACGATGAACCTGGCAAGGGCGGAGAAACGATGGGGCACACAGATGTACAGCAACGGCTACATCTGCAGAAAACCGGGCCGCAACGACGAGATGAACCACTACGACATGAACCTTAACTACGTGGACGAGCTGCTTTGGCACTTCCAGTATGACGCAGACACGGCGCGTCTCAGCGCCTTCTGGCCGCTGCTGAAGCGCCATCTGGCGTGGGAAAAGCGCAACTTCGACCCCGACGACGACGGTCTCTACGACGCCTATTGCTGCATCTGGGCCAGCGACGCCCTCTACTACAGCGGCGGCGCGGTGACGCATTCCTCGGCCTACAACTACAGAGCCCACCGTCTGGCCGCCAGGATAGCGCGGCTGCTGGGCGAGGACCCGACGCCATACGAGACAGAGGCGCGCAAGACGCTCAACGCCCTGAACCGCACCCTGTGGCTCGACAGGCAGGGCCACTGGGCAGAATGCCGCGACCTGATGGGCCGGCAGCGGACGCACGAGAGCGCCGCCGTGTGGACCATCTACACGCCCATCGACTGCGGTGCATGCACACCCGAACAGGCATGGCAGGCCACACGCTACATCGAAACGCAGATTCCGCATATCATCATCGGTGGCGACCCGCGCCAACAGGTGGTGTCCACCTCGAGCTGGATGCCCTATATGTGGAGCATCAACAACGTGGCCACCGCCGAAGTCATGCACACTGCGCTGGCTTGTTTTGAGGCGGGGCGCAGCGACGAGGCGTTCCGGCTGCTCAAAGGCATCGTGATGGACCAGATGTACATGGGCCGCAGCCCGGGCAACTTCGGGCAGATCAGCCAGCAGGACGCCGCCCGCGGCGAGTGCTACCGCGACTTTGCCGACTGCACCGGCATTGCTTCGCGCACACTTGTGCAGGGACTCTTCGGCATTGTTCCACAGGCGCTCGACGGACAGTGCCTGCTCCGCCCGGGCTTTCCCTCGGAATGGGACCGCGCCAGCATCAAGACGCCCTACCTGAGCTACACTTTCCACCGCGAGGACAGCGTGGATGTCTACGAGGTGCACCAGCGTTTCAGCCAGCCGCTGAGGCTCGTCTTCCGCCAGCAAACGGGCAATGGAAGCTATCGCGACTACGTGGGAACCACCGACTCGGTGCAGGTCTTCCGCGTGCCGGTGGTGCAGAAAGTCTCTGAGGACGCGCTAACCGAAACCTACAAAGCCCCCACCCTGCCCTGTCTGGAAGAGCCGTCGACCACCTACCGAAGCCGCAAGACGGTGGACCTGAGCCGATGGTTCAACGCCAGCGTTACGGACATTTTCCGTAACAAATACCTCACACCGCGCCCACCAGTCACCACCCTGCAGATACCGACAC
>DGTB01000043.1:0-249 GCA_002394185.1 Bacteroidales bacterium UBA4347
CATATTTATTTGGTTATGGTTGGGACTGCCCGGTTTTTCCGGGTAGTCCTTTTTTTATGCCTTTTCTGTAGAGAACTTTTTTTGTCCGGTAGCATTTGTGATAAGCCTCTTCGGTAACATGGGCGGTTCCTGCCGAGAAAAAAGAGACGCAGCATGCTGCGTCTCTATATAGGGGTTGTGTGGGTGGGGCGTCAGAAGGTGAAGGCCACTTTGGTGACGCCGGGGCCGTAGATGGTCTTGAAGTCGTCG
>DGTB01000043.1:295-2949 GCA_002394185.1 Bacteroidales bacterium UBA4347
GTCTTGAAGTCGTCGCGCATGGAGACGACGTAGTAGCCGGCCTGGAGCCACTGTTCGCCGAGGGCGAGGGCTTTGTCGCGGTTGGCGTGGTCGCGGTCGGGGTCGTCGGCAATGAGCATGAAGGCCGCCGATTTGTATTTGGGGTTGCTCAGGCAGTAGTTGTGCATGGCGCAGTCGCCGCTGCTGTTGCCGAAGGAGAGCACGGGCACCTTGCCGATTTCCTGGGCTATTTGCAGCACCTTGTTGGTCTTGAGGTTCTTGATGATGAGTTCGTCTGTACGGACGATGTCCTCCTCCTGGCCCATGGTGTAGTTGACGCCGGCCTCGGTGCCCTGGCTGGAGGACTCCAGGCGCACGTCCATGCCGATGACGCGGTTGGGCTCGATGCCGAGCGTCTCGACCAGGGCGCGGCAGATGAAGCGGTCGGAGCCGGAGACAACGTAGTAGGTGAAGCCGTTGTCCTCCAGGTAGTCGAAGACCTCGAGCATGGGCTGGTAGAAGCTTTGGGCGTAGGTCATGCCGGTGAAACCGTTGGCGGTGTTGGAGGCGTAGGCCTTCACGTAGGCGTCGAATTGGGCGATGGTCATGCCGGCGTAGGCTTTGGCGGCAGCCTGGGCATGCTTCATGTCGAAGTGGGCGGGCAGGCTGGCGCCGTTGCGCACAAAGTCGCGGATTTCCTGGGCGGCCTCCTTCACGTCGTCGGGGGCGATGTCCTTGTAGGCGGGGTCGTCCAGGGCGCGGTATTCAAGCAGGTTGTATTCGAAGTAGGTGGGGTAGAGCTCGCCGACGAAGGTGCCGTCCATGTCGAAGGTGGCAATGCGGTCCTCTGGGCGGATGTAGTTGGCGGACGAGGGGTTGGTGACGTCCTCGACGTATTCCTGCAGGGCCGTCAGCGAGGCGCAGGAGTTCCACGAGGGGAAGTAGTCTTTCTTGGGTGCGGTTTCCTCCTTGCTGCAGCCCACGAAGAGCAGCACCAGAGAGACGAAGAGCAGGGATAGGCGTTTTTTCATGATATATTTTTTTTAGTTTTGGGAATTCTTTGCCAGGCGGCGGATGTAGATGCTGAAGAAAAGCTTCTCCGGCAGGTTGGGTTTGTCGTAAGCGTAGCGGAGTGTGACGTCGAAGCAGGCGAAGCGGGCCGCCTCGCGGTCGAAGTCGGCGTGGTCGGTGCTGCCGGTGTAGGCGCGGGCGAAGGCGTCCCAGAAGCGGTGGAACTGGTCGCGTGTCACGTGGAAAAGGCCCTGCACGTACTTCATGCTGGAGTAGACGTTGCAGAGCATGTAGAGGTGGCCGACGTCGAACATGGGGTCGCCGTAGCCGAAGCGGTCGAGGTCGATCCAGTAGTGCCGCTCGCCGGAGAGGATGAGATTGCCCATCTGGAAATCGCCGTGGAGGCAGGTGGTGGCATCGGGGATGCGCTGTGCGAAGGTTTCGAGGGTGCTGAGGATTTTGCGGCCAACGAACTGCACCCTTCCCAGGGCCTGCAGCAGCTGCGCTTTGCGGCTGGGAAAGAAGCCAGTGTCGCAGGGGGTGGCGAAGAGCTCTTTGCCACGGGTGCAGAGCAGCGTGGCCATCTCCTCGGTCCGCTCGGGGTTGTCGCAGCAGATGCGCCCGAGCGACCTCTTGGGCTTGATGAGCTCTGAGATGGTGCCGTAGGCGTCGCCCACGCGGACTATCTCCCTCATCTCAGGGGTGGCGAGGCCCAGGGCATGCACGGCCCTCGACACGTCGAACTCCTTCCTCACCGCCTCGAGAGTGCTGAGGCGGCTGTTGCTTATCTTGAGGATGGCGCCGGCGTTTGCTCCGTCCGGGTCGCCGCACTGCGGGGCAGCCTGGGGGCGGGCTACGTAGGTTTTGCCGTTGCCCCCTTCGCCCACCTGTTGCCACTGGGCGAGGTCTATCTCTCTGATTTCTTTGTCCATGATGTTGCTCTTTTCCCGGTTTGCTGGCTGGTGGCCGGCGTTCCATTTGACCTGCAAAAGTACATAGAATTATTCTATTGGCAAAATCTTTTTTCTGTATGTTAGGAATTTATTGTATCTTTGCACTTTCTTTAGCCGGTCTTTTTGATGCCCGCCGAAGGAGATAGAATATTGAATATTAACACTTTTATGGGTCTTGGGGACGGTCCCCGAGGCTGCGGTAAAGTAATAGAAAACAATAAAAAACAACAATGAACGAACACATTATCACTAAGCGTTTCGACCTCGGCGACGGCCGCATGATCGAAATCGAGACCGGCAAGCTGGCCAAACAGGCCGACGGCGCTGCCGTTGTCCGCATGAACAACACGATGCTTCTGGCCACCGTCTGCTCGAAGAAAGAGGTGGGCGAGAACGTCGACTTCATGCCTCTCACCGTTGACTACCAGGAAAAATACGCCGCCATGGGTCGCTTCCCCGGCGGTTTCTTCAAGCGCGAGGCCCGTCCCTCGGAGCATGAGATCCTCATCGCCCGTCTGGTGGACCGCGCCCTGCGTCCCCTTTTCCCCGACAACTTCCATGCCGAGGTGCAGGTGAGCATCACCCTCATCAGCGGCGACCACGACACCATGCCCGACCAGCTGGCCGCCCTGGCCGCTGCCTCGGCCCTCGCCGTGAGCGACATCCCCTTCAACGGCCCCGTCAGTGAGGTGCGCGTGAGCTACCTCGACG
>DGTB01000153.1:0-7949 GCA_002394185.1 Bacteroidales bacterium UBA4347
ACAATATAAGATATGCCGAATTGGATACGTATGGGGTGGGTCTTGGGTGGGGGGAGGGAGTTTTTTTTATTTGCGGGAATGGATTTTTTTTGTATATTTGCATAATGGCCGGTGTGAGTCGTTTGTGTGCAGGTGGCTGATTGTTAGTAATATATAAAATTATAATATAAATGAAAACGTTAGAACCAATGAAACGAATGTTGTTGATTGCGTCCTGCCTGATGATGATGGCGGGCAGTGTGGAGGCTAAGCCTGTGGGCGAGGGAGAGGCTCGGAGGGTGGCAAGTGCGTTTCTGCGCACGGTGGCGGGTGTGAGCGATGTGGAGCTTGTGCGCCAGGCGAGTCCGTATAGCGGATTTTATGTGTTTGCGGTGAATGACCGCGGTTTTATACTGGTGTCGGCCGACGATTGTGTGGTGCCGGTGCTGGGCTATTCGCTGGAGAGGCCGTTCCGCGTGGAGGGCATGCCTTCGCATGTGCGTGCGTGGATGGACCGCTACGAGGCGGAGATAGGCTGCCGGAAGGGCGGCGAGAGCGGCCTGGTGAGGGCCGAGAGCAGGAGCGCCGACGGGGCGTCGGCGCAGTGGAGCCGCCTGCGGATGGATGTGAGACCGCTGGACGATGTGTATACGCCCGTGGGACCGCTGATGACCACGACGTGGAACCAGGCTCCGTATTACAATGCGATGACTCCCTACGACGAGAGTGTGCATTCGTATTATCAGAACCATGTGGTGACGGGGTGTGTGGCTACGGCCACGGCGCAGGTGATGAAGTATCACAACCATCCCGCCACGGGATACGGGTCGCACTCGTATACGCACAGCACGTACGGCACGCAGAGCGCCAATTTCGGCACGACGAATTACCAGTGGTCGAACATGCCGAATGCGCTGACAAGCGCGAGCTCGACGGCGCAGGTGAATGCCGTGGCCACGCTGATGTATCATGTGGGTGTGGCGGACGAGATGAACTACAGCAACTCTGCGAGCGGAGCCTCGAATTACCAGAGTTTCGGATATATAGACCCGTCGTCGCAGAATTCGCTGGTGTCGTATTTCAAGTACAGCCCCGATATGGCGGTGCTGCCGCTTGACGATTTGGGGTCGGCGGAGTATTCGGCGCGGCTGCGGGCAGAGATGGTCGCGGGGCGTCCGGCGCTTATATCGGGATACGACACGACGGCGGGACACAGTTTTGTGATTGACGGCTACGATGCCGCGGGCCTGTTCCATGTGAATTGGGGCTGGGGCGGCAGCTGCGACGGATATTATATGGTTACGAATCTGGAGCCGGCGGAGAGCGGCATCGGCGGCAACAACGGCAGCTACCACATGAGCGAGGTGGCGTTGGTGGGCATAAGGCCCAATACGTCGTGGGGTGCTGGTGGCACAGTGACGTTGTCTACCGACGGCACCGCGGGCTGCAGCGTTACGGGCGGAGGCAGCTATGCCTTCGGCGACACGGTGACCTGCCGCGTGAGCAGTGTGCCGGAGGGTTACCGCTTTGTGAAGTGGAACGACGGGACGCCTATACCTGTGCGCGAGTTTGTGGGCACGGGTGGCAACTATAGCTACACGGCACAGTTCGAGCAGCTGCATGGCGACACGTTGTCGTACAGCAGCAGTCTCTGCATAGGTACTTTTGGCAATACGGACGGAATGTGGGGCATACGGTTGCCGTCGTCGGTGCTGGAGGCCGGGAAGGTGTTGTGCGCGGTGCAGTTCTACACCAAGGAGGCCGGCAGTTATACGGTGAAGGTGTTCACGGGCACCACGGGTCCCACGCAGCTGGCTTACAGCGGCACCGCCACTGTGAGCGTCTCGGAGGGGTGGCAGACTCATCAGCTGAGCACCCCGTTGACGGTGAGCGGCAGTGAGAATATATGGCTGGCGATAGCCCATCCGACGGCTTCGGTGCCGGCGACTTTCGGTTGCGGCAACAGCGACGCCTTCCTGTGGGGATCGGACTTGAATCCCTACAGCGGATATGCTTTCATGATCAGGGGTATTTTCCACACGGCGACGTCGGCGATGGGCGACACAATCTCCTATTGCGGCAACAGCGCTTTTGTCACCAATATCACTGCCGGAGGCAATGCGTTCTCGTGGGGCATCATGCTGCCGGCCAGCCAGCTTGCGGGACGCAACTACCTGAAGGGCATCAAGGCATATATCGGCCAGGGCGAGCAATACACCATCAACGTGTATACGGGCGCCACGGAGCCTTCCACGCTGCTGCATACGCAGGCCCATGTGTTTGGAGCGGGCGACACGGCGTGGCAGGAGGTGGCCCTCGACGCAACGGTGGCCATCCCTTCGGGACAGAACCTTTGGATATTCCTGACCAGCACGAGGGCGTCGGCCTGCAACTATACGGGCGACACGAACAGCGACTGGCTTATCTACAACAACCAGCTGATGAACCTGCAGGCGGCGGGGACAGACCTCAACTTCTCGTGGCTGCTCAAGGCCGTTACGACGGCCACGCTGCCGGTGCTGCCGGCCCCGACGGTGTATGTGAGCGGTCCCACGGTGGTGATGACGGGTTCCGCAGCGACGTTCAACGCTACGGCCACGAGCGGAGCCAGCGTGAGCTGGACCCTGGCCGGCGCCACACCCTCCAGCGCCACAGGCGCCACCGTTACGGCTACGTGGAACACCCCCGGCACCTACAGGGTCATTGCTACTGCCAGCAATGCCTCGGGCACCGGTCGCGACACGCTCATGGTGGATGTTATCACCTGCACGACAATTACCAGCTTCCCCTATGAACAGAACTTCGACAACCCTGCCACACTGCCCTGCTGGACAATTATCGATGCCGACAATGACGGCTATGGATGGGACTTCCGGACCTCGGACGGCATAGCCACCTCGGCTTCGTATATCGATGACGTGGGGGTCCTCACGCCCGACAACTGGCTCGTTACGCCCCAGATGCAGTTTACGGCAGGGGCGAACTACAAGTTGACGTTCATGGTGCGAGGCACAACGGATGGCTACTATGCGGAGCACTATGGCGTATATGTCTCCACCACGGGGACGGCGCCGTCCGATTTCACCTTGCTGGGAGAGAACACCCTTACCAATACCAACTGGTACAACGATACTGTCGACCTGTCGTCCTATGCCGGTCAGACGGTCTATGTGGCATTCCGCCACTTCAACTGCACGGACCAGTACTGGCTTGCCCTCACCGGCGTGATGGTGCGGGAATCGCGTAGTATCTACAACGATGGCGACACTATCTCTTATGTGGGCAATAATCCCTACGAGGGAAGCATCAATGCCGGAGGCACCCCCTTCTACTGGGGAATCATGCTTCCTGCATCGCAGCTCAGCGGGCGCAACTACCTTGAAGCGGTGAACTTCTTTGCCAGCAGTGCCGACAACTATACGCTCTATGTCTTCAGCGGTGGCACCAACAGCCCCTCCACGCTGCGCTATACCCAGAGCGTTGCGGTGAGCAATACGGGCTGGCAGACGATGGTCCTCGACACGATCCAGGCCATAGCGTCAGGGCAGAATCTGTGGGTTGTCATGTACAGCCCCGTGGCGAGCGGAGCCTTCCACTCGGGGTCGACCAACAGCGACTGGTTGTCGCTCGACGGAAACTCGTGGGAACATATTACCGGATACGATTATAATTATTCGTGGATGATCAAGGCTGTTACGTCGGCCACGGCACCCACCTACAGCGTCAGCGTTGTCAGTGCCAATCCAAGTATGGGCAGTGTCAATGGTGGAGGCAGCTATGCCTCCGGCACCAGCATCATCCTCACTGCAACGGCCGCCACGGGGCACCACTTTGTGCAGTGGCAGGATGGCAACACCGACAATCCCCGTACCGTCGTTGTCGTCGGCGATGCCACCTACACGGCGACCTTCGCCGTTGACAGCTACACCATCGCCGTGCAGCCCAACAATCCGTCCTACGGACATGTCAGTGGCGGCGGTACATACGATTATATGCAGCCTGTCACCCTGACGGCCACGCCCTATACGGGTTATCGTTTCGTGGGTTGGAGCAACGGCGTTACCACCACGCCCTACTCGTTCCCGGCAGTGGAGGATGTCAATCTGACGGCTATCTTCCAGGCGGAAGAGGATCCCACGGAATACTATACGCTTACGGTTGTTTCGGCCGATCCTGCGATGGGCACTGCGGAGGGTGGCGGAGTTTATGCCGAGGGCGAGACGGTCACCATCAGTGCCACGGCTAACAGTGGGTACCACTTTGTGCGTTGGCAGGATGGCAATACCAGTGCATCGCGAAATGTCACGGTGACGTCCGACGCGACCTACACCGCCTACTTTGAGGCGGATGCTGTGGGCATCGACGATGTCTACGCCAGCCAGCAGCCTGTGCTTAGTCCCAATCCGGCATCCAGCATGGTCAGCATCAGCCACCTGTGCGAGCAGGCACGCATCGAGTTCTTCGATGTGGCAGGCCGTGAGGTGCTGGCGGTTGACTGCCAGCAGCAGACCACGGCTACCGTGGATGTGAGCCATCTCGACGCCGGGACCTACTTTGTACATATCATTTCACGCAACGACAAAAACAATCCTATAGTACTCAAACTTCTCAAAATAGACTAAGAAATGCGCTACGAAGTTGATTTTCTTGTGGTAGGATCCGGCATTGCCGGTCTCTCCTTTGCCTTGAAAGTGGCCCCGTATGGCAAGGTGATAGTGCTCACCAAGGGCGATGCTGCCGAAGGTAGCACGCGCTATGCCCAGGGGGGTATCGCCGCTGTGATGTACGACAGCGACTCGTTCGACAAGCACATACACGACACCCTTGTTGCCGGTGATGGCATCTGCGACCGCGAGGTGGTGGAGATGACCATCCGTGAGGCGCCGGACCGCATCCGTGAGTTGGTGCAATACGGTGTCAATTTTGACCTCGACCGCAAGGGCAACCGCTTTGACCTCCATCGTGAGGGTGGACACTCCGAGTTCCGAATCCTTCACCACAAGGACAATACGGGCGAGGAGATAGAGCGTGGCTTGCTCGAGGCGGCCCGCCGCCACCCCAATATCGAGATACGTGAACGCCAGTTTGCCATCGACATTATCACGCAGCACCACCTCGGTCAGCGTGTCACCAAGCACACGCCCGGCATCGAGTGCTATGGCGTCTATGCCCTCGACTGCGATACCAACCGCATCGATACATACCTGGCAGGAGTTACACTTTTGGCCACCGGCGGAATGGGCAATGTGTATTCGACCACGACGACCCCGGTTATTTCCACCGGCGACGGTGTGGCCATGGTGCACCGAGCCCGCGGTGTGCTGAGCGATTTGGAATTCATGCAGTTCCATCCTACCAGTCTGTACAATCCTGCCGAGAAGCCCGCCTTTCTCATTACCGAGGCCATGCGCGGAGCCGGAGCCATACTGAAGGATCGCAATGGCAACGAGTTCATGCAGAAATATGACTCGCGCCTCAGCCTTGCACCACGCGATATTGTGGCACGCGCTATTGACAACGAAATGAAGCTGTCGGGTAAGGAGTATCTGTATCTTGATGCCCGCGGTATAGGCAAGAAGCATCTCATTGAAGGGTTCCCCACCATATATGCCAAGTGCCTGAGCATTGGTATCGACATTACACGCGATATGATACCCATACGTCCGGCGGCCCACTACCAGTGCGGCGGCATCAAGGTGGACCGCAATGGTGAAAGCTCGATTCTCAATCTTTACGCTGCCGGCGAGTGTTCGTGTACCGGACTGCATGGCGGCAACCGCCTGGCCTCCAACTCGCTGCTGGAAGCTGTCGTCTATGCGCACAATGCGGCGCAGTCGGCGATTGAGAAGATGCAGAATTCGAAATTGAAAATAAGAAGCGAAGTACCCGACTGGAATGCAGAAGGAATGGTGCTCAACGAAGAGATGGTGCTCATCACACAGACCAAGAAAGAACTGCAGGAGATTATGTGGAATTATGTGGGTATTGTCCGCAGCGACTTGCGCTTGCAGCGAGCTTTCGACCGTTTGAATCTTATTTTCCGCGAGACGGAAGATTTGTACAACCGGTCGGTCCTCACGGAGCCGCTTTCAGAATTGCGCAACTTGATAGCTTGTTCCTATTTGATTATCAAGATGGCCCGTGCCCGTAGGCAGAATGTGGGTCTGCACTACAGTCTCGACCTTATCAAATAGTCATTGTATGATACAGATGTTTCAGGGTGGAAAAGTAGCATGTCAGGAAAAAAAGTTTAATTTTTTTACATCTGTTTTCAAAAAAATGATTATCTTTGCACCGCAAATTAAATAAAATAACAGTTTAACAACATAAAAATAAGTAACATGACATCATTATTGGTTCTTTTGCAGGCAGCCGCCAGTATGGCATGGGGCTACCTTGGAGCAGCAGTCGGAGCCGGCTTGGCTACCATTGGCGCAGGTATCGGTATCGGTAAAATCGGCCAGGGCGCTATGGAGGGCATTGCCCGCCAGCCTGAGTCGGGCAGTTTCATTCGTTCGTCGATGATTATTGCCGCCGCTCTTGTGGAAGGTGTTGCCTTCTTCGCCGTGGTTATCTGCCTCTTGGTGGCAGTGAAATAAAAAAACGCCACACTCCGTACACACTATGGGCCGGCGATTGGCCGGCCCTTTTGAAACGAATATTAGAGAATTAGTAAGATATGAACAACCCTCTGATTAACCCTGGCCTGGGTACCCTGCTGTGGATGCTGATATCGTTCGGCATACTGGCTTTTATCCTCATCAAATGGGGATGGCCGGCACTGCTGAAAGGCCTTCACAGCCGTGAAGAGGCCATTACGGCTTCACTGTCGGAGGCTGCCAAGGCTCGTGAGGAGATGAAACATCTGGTGGCACACAACGAGGAATTGCTTCGTCAGGCCAAAAAGGAGCGCGACGAGATGTTGCGTGATGCGCGTATGACGAGCGAGAGCATCATTGAGGAGGCACGCAACCGTGCCACCGAAGAAGCCAACCGCATTGTAGACACAGCCCGCGAGAACATCAACTATGAGAAGCTCAAGGCTATGCACGAGTTGAAAAACCAGGTGGCCAATCTTAGCATCGAGATTGCCGAAAAGCTTATCCGTGCTGAGTTGAGCGACAAGTCGAAGGCCGACGCCCTGATTCAGAAAGAACTTGAAATGATGGAGTTGAAGTAATGCCATGAGTACCTACCGTATCAATACCCATTATGCCAAGGCTCTGATTCTTCTTTCGGAAGAGACGGGCACGATGGATCGCGTGTCGGAGGATATGAGGCTGGTGGAACGGGTCTGTGCCGAGAATCGCGAGTTGAATGTGATATTCTCCAATCCAGTGATTCCGAAAGACAAGAAGCTGGCCATAGTGAAGGAACTCTTCGGAGAGCGCGTGTGTGAGGCGACGATGGCTTTCCTGCTTTTTGTCACTCGCAAGAATCGTTCGGTGAACATGCGCGGCATAGCAGGCTCATACATCGAGATGTACCGTGAAAAGAAAGGCATTATTCTGAGCGATCTTGTGACACACCAACCCATCGATGATGTGGCGCGCAAGATGGTCACCGAGATGGTGGAGGCATACACCGGCAAGTCTGTCGAACTTCACGACCGTACAGACCCCAAGATGCTTGGGTGTTTCAAGTTGGAGTTCGACAACAAGATGTACGATGCTCGTATACGCACCAAAATCCGCCGCATGCGCATCGAGTTCGCAAAGAATGAATACGAAAGCAAACTGTAATTATTATGTCAGATATCAAACCTGCCGAAGTATCGGCAATCTTGAAGAAACAACTGGCCGATGTCAGCCTTGAGACCCATCTGGAAGAGGTGGGCACTGTGCTCACTGTGGGCGACGGCATTGCCCGCGTCTATGGCCTGAACAACGCCCAGAGCGGCGAACTCGTGGAGTTCGACACCGGCGACCAGGGCATTGTGCAGAACCTTGAGGAGGACAATGTCGGCGTGG
>DGTB01000153.1:8001-8284 GCA_002394185.1 Bacteroidales bacterium UBA4347
AGGACAATGTCGGCGTGGTGATGCTCGGCGAAGTGAGCACCCTCAATGAGGGCGACACTGTGAAACGTACGCGTCGCATTGCTTCGCTGCCTGTGGGCGAAGGCCTGTTGGGACGTGTTATCAATACCATCGGAGAGCCTATCGACGGCAAGGGTCCCATTGCGGGGGAGACTTGCGAGATGCCTCTGGAACGCAAAGCCCCGGGCGTTATCTATCGCCAGCCTGTCGAGCAGCCTCTGCAGACGGGTATTAAAGCCATTGACTCGATGATTCCTATCGGACG
>DGTB01000162.1:0-331 GCA_002394185.1 Bacteroidales bacterium UBA4347
GCACCGGCCAGGAGTACAACGGCGTCATCAACCACGGTGCCAAGATGCTCTTCGCCTATGGTGAGGCCACGGTGCCCAAGGTCACCGTCACCCTCCGCAAGAGCTACGGCGGCGCCCATATCGTCATGAGCTGCAAGCAGCTGCGCAGCGACATCAACTATGCCTGGCCCACGGCCCAGATCGCCGTCATGGGTGCCAGCGGCGCCACCGAGGTGCTGCACGGCCGCGCCCTGAAGGAAATCACCGATGCCGAGGAGAAGGCCAAGTTCATCGCCGAGAAGGAGAAGGAGTACAACGACCTCTTCGCCAACCCCTACAACGCCGCCAAGTA
>DGTB01000162.1:405-10149 GCA_002394185.1 Bacteroidales bacterium UBA4347
GGCTACATCGACGATGTCATCGAGCCGCGCAACACCCGCTTCCGCGTCATCCGTGCCCTCCAGGCCCTCCAGACCAAGAAGGACTCCCTGCCTATGAAGAAGCACTGCAACCTGCCGCTCTAAACAGTTAAGAGTTAGGAGTTAAGAGTATTAGGAAATACATTATTTTTTTACCAATATTTAAAACATCAAAAAAAATGAAGAAAGTTCTTTTGACCGCCGTTGCCGCCATGGCCATGTTCGCCATGACCGCCTGTGGAAACAACAACCAGCCCGCCGAGGCTACCGACACCGTCGCCGTTGAGGCCGCTGCCACCGAGCAGTGCGACAAACAGTGCGACAAGCACTGCGAGGGCGACACCGCCGCTTGCTGCAAGCTGGGCGAGGCCGTCGAAGGCCAGGCCTGCGAGAAGCAGTGCTGCAAGAAGGCCGAGGGCCAGGGTTGCGAGAAACAGTGCGACAAGAAGTGCGAGAAAGCCCAGTAAAGTGTTTTTCGGTTTAAGGTTTTTAGGTTCCATCGCGAACCCAAAACCTTAAACCTTAAACCTTTCAACCTTTTTTTGATGTTGCAATAAAAGAAAAACAATGAGTACCATTAAGAAAATGCTGATAGCAGGTCTGTTCTGCTTCGCCATGCTCGGCGTATCGGCGCAGGGACATTCCCACGAGGGTGGCCCGCGTCCCGACGCTGTTGCCGGAGCAACCGCCCCTGCCGAACCCCGCCCCGAGCAGCAGCCCCACGAGGGCTGCATGATGCACGGCATGGTTCCCACGGTGGACTTCCAGAGCGTAAAGATCTGCTTTGCACCCCAAATGCGTGCATTCATAGCCATCGACAGTATCGAATGCTCCGTGCACCTCGTGAAGATGGTGGGCGAAAAGCTCGACACCGTCGGTAGCTACCAAACCGACAATATCTACAAACGCCACGACCTGAAGAACATCCTTCGTCCCGTCAGCGTCGGCGCCATGGGCAAATACGTCGTTGTGCTGGCTTCGGCCGTCAACGACACCGCCTACGTGGCCCTGCTGGACCAGGAGATGAACGTTGTGGCCCGCCGAGACTTCCGCAGCCCGATGTATGCCATGCACTTCGAGCACGGCCAGATGTTCGTCGTCGGTCGCAACCCCTTCGGCTACGACATCAACGTCATCTCGCTGCACGGCGGCCTGGAGAACTTCGCCAACGGCGAGGCCCTCAGCCAGCACTACCGCGTCTTCAAGCAGAGCGAGAAGATCAAGCACTCCGACCCCATCGGCGTTGGCCTGGCAGCCGTGGCTATTGCTGTGGTGTTCCTCGCCCTGATTTGCATTGCCCTCATTCTGCAGGGTAGCGGCAAGCTGATGAAAGGCCTGGGCGAAGACAAGAAGAAGGACGACAAGAAGAAGACCATCAAGCCCGTGTCCGACGGTTCTTCCGCCGTCGACGACCAGGAAGTCTATGCCGCCATTGCCGCCGCCATCCACCTCTACAACGACGAACTCCACGACGAGGAGGAAACTGTCATCACCATCCAGAAGGTGGAGCGCGAGTGGACGCCCTGGAACGCCAAGTTCTATAATATGAATCAATATTTTAATAACAGAAAGTAGCAATGAAAAATTACAAGCTCAAGATAAACGGCAACGACTACAATGTTGACATCAACGAGGTCGAAGGCCAGGATATAAAGCTCAACGTCAACGGCACCGACTATGTGGTGACCGTGGACCAGGAAATGAAGCCCACCAGAAAACCCGTGGCCCGTCCCGCCGCTGCCCCGACGCCCCAGGTGGCTCCCGCCGCCGGCGGCGCCGTGCAGAAGAGCAATGCTCCCGCTGCCGGCAACAAGGTGACCACACCGCTGCCCGGCACCATCCTCGATGTCTATGTCAACGTCGGCGACACCGTGAAGAGCGGCCAGACTGTTGTCCTGCTCGAGGCCATGAAGATGGAGAACAACATCGAGGCCGACTGCGACGGCACCGTCAAGGAAGTCAAAGTCCGCAAGGGCGACAGCGTCCTCGAGGGAGATGTGCTGGTTGTTATTGGATAATAAACAGTTTAAGTTGTCAGTTTAAGTTATAAGCAAACGCAAGAACTTAAAACTAAAACTAAAAACTAAAAACTAAAAAGAAAAATGATTAGTTTAGCAACAGGTGGCTTCATGGAGTTCATGTCGACGCAGCTGGTCCAGTTTCTGGAATACACCGGCTTCGCCAATGTGACTTGGGGCCACATAGCCATGATTTTGATCGGCTTGGTGTTCATCTTCCTGGGCATCAAGTACGAGTTTGAACCTCTTCTGCTGGTGCCTATCGGATTCGGTATGCTCATCGGCAACATCCCGTTCTATCCCGGATTGAAGATTGGCATCTACGAACAAGGGTCGGTGCTCAACATTCTCTACCATGGAGTGCAGAACGGATGGTATCCACCCTTGATATTCTTAGGCATAGGTGCCATGACGGACTTCTCGGCGCTGCTGTCGAACCCCAAACTGATGCTTATCGGTGCCGCCGCCCAGGTGGGTATCTTTGCCGCCTATATGGGTGCTTTGGCTCTGGGCTTCATGCCCAACGAGGCTGGTGCCATCGGTATCATCGGCGGTGCCGACGGCCCGACGGCCATCTTCATCTCCAGCCAGTTGGCTCCCGAGCTGATGGGCGCCATCGCCGTGTCGGCCTATAGCTACATGGCCCTTGTGCCCGTCATCCAGCCGCCCATCATGCGCATGCTCACCACCCAGAAGGAGCGCACCATCCGCATGAAACCTCCGCGCCAGGTTTCCAAGCTGGAGAAGATCACCTTCCCCATCATTGGTCTGCTGTTCTGCGCCTTCATCGTGCCGAGCGGTCTGCCCCTGCTGGGTATGCTCTTCTTCGGCAACCTGTTGAAAGAGTGCGGCGTTACCAAACGCCTCAGCGACGTGGCCTCCAACGCCATCGTCAATATCTGCACGCTGCTCATCGGTATCACCGTGGGTGCTTCGACCCAGGCTTCGGTGTTCCTGAGCGGCAAGAGCGTGATGATCTTCGCCCTCGGTGCCGGTTCGTTCATCGTGGCCACCTTCTTCGGTGTGCTCTTCGTGAAGATTATGAACCTCTTCTTAAAGGAAGGCAACAAGATCAACCCCCTCATCGGCAACTCCGGCGTCAGTGCTGTGCCCGACGCCGCCCGCGTGTCGAACAATGTGGGTCTGGAATACGACAAGACCAACTACCTCCTGCAGCACGCCATGGGTCCCAATGTGGCCGGCGTTGTGGGAAGCGCTGTGGCTGCCGGTATCCTGCTGGCCTTCCTGCACTAATCGGAATGCATATAAATAAAAAAAGCCCACCGCTATGGCGGTGGGCTTTTTAATTGTCGTGCTGGATTATTCTATCCAGTGTATATAGTCGGCCTTACGGGGCAGGGGAGTGGGTATATCCTTGGCGGGATAACCCAGAACAAGATGATCAATGCCCTCGTAGTCGCCTTCGATGCCGAGTTCCTTGAGGATTTGCTTGCCCTCAGGGCTGTCGAATTCTTCTTTGGCGCGATGTATCCAGCAGGAGGCAAGTCCTACGGCAGCAGCAGCATTGGCCAGATTTGTGATGACGGAGCATCCGTCATATAGATAGGTCGGCACCTTGCGGTCTGCCAACACAACGAGCACTACAGGAGCACCGTAGAATGGGTCGAAGGTTTCAGGGGCAAGTTTTTCGCCACGTGCTTGTTTCAGATTGTTCCAGATGCGAGCGTTCATTTTCGACAGGCGGTCGCGCAATGCACGATTGGTCACAGCCAAGATGATTGGGCTCTGTTTTCCGTGTCCCGTGGGAGCCCAAGTGCCGGCCTCGCAGACGGCTGCAATAAGTCGGTGCTCGGGTATCTCTGACAAGAAAGCGCGGCAACTGCGCCGCGCTTTCATATTATCCAATGCTTCAGTATTCATTTGTCGAGTGTTCTAACGAGACTAAGAACAGCAGGTTGACTACTTGCAACCTGAGTAGAGGAACTGTTTTGATTCACATTGGCAAGCTGTTGGGTGCCCAGCAGAGTGTTGACGAAGCTGCCTGCATTCTGGTTGGTGATGAGTCCTGCAGAGGCAAGGATAAGTCCGCTGGTGAAGGCATTGCGATAGGTTTGATTGTCCTTGTTCTGACGCAGCTGTGTGTAGCAGGTAGCCAGGGCAAGTGCGTTGGTCAAATTATTGGCATTGGTGAGGTCGATGGTACCACTGCTCTTATAGGAATTGTAAAGGCCAAGGACTGCCGAACCGCAAGTTTGCCCAAGAGCTTGTGCGGCGGTATTCTGTGCTCCCGCACTCAGCGTGCTGCAAGAAGCCATTGCCAAAGAGGCCACACATACGAAAAATATTGCTAAACGTTTCATGTTGTTTAATTTTTAATTATATGTTCATTAATTATGTTTCTGAATGATGTCATTCTGATGCTTCTTTCTTTCCTTGCTGATGGTGATCACCATGGCACTTGTTTCGAAAACCATCATGACGGCGAAACCGATGCAGAAGACAATGGAGAAGAGCTTGGCATGCACCGTATGGGTGAAAAGGTAAATGGCAAAAACTACGAGATGGATGAAGAGGGTTGCAACAGTGGTGGCCAAAAAGACCTGGACAAAGCGTCTCGGCGACTGATACATGCTCTTCAGTACAATGTAGTGTTGCACACCGGTTATCACAGCGAAATAGAGTGCCAGCATGGGCATGACAGGCAAAAAAGCCTCTGGGGCGGTCCACATGACCACGAAAGAAGCCATTGCCAATAATAATGCCATGGCGACAAGGAAAATAAAGTAGCGTTTCATTACTCAGTGAACTTCATTGTTTCCTTGGTGGTGAACTTCTCGCAGTAGTGGCAGCGAAGCTTGAGGTTCTCTTTGTCGACAACGTCGAACTTGGTGGGCACCACCTCAGCGTTGGTGATGCACTTGGGGTTAGCGCAGCGGACAAAGTTCTCGATATGGTCAGGGATTTCGGCCTTAAATTTCTTCACAACCTTGTAGTTCTCGATGTCGATGATGGAGGCGAAGGGGGCCACGAGGGCTATCTTGCTGACCTCCTCGACGGAGAAGTGTTTGTTTTTGATTTTGATGATGCCCTTGCGGCCAAGTTTCTCGCTGCTGAGGTAGTTGCCGATGAGGACTTCGTCTTTATATTTTTCAAGGCCAAGGATGCGGATGACCTGATAAACCGATTCGGTGGCTATGTGGTCGATAACGGTGCCGTTCTCGATGGCGCTGACGACCATTTCTTTTTTGTTTTCCATTGTTTTAAAAGTTTAAAGATTAAAATTATCTAACACCGAGAATGGCGGCCATAAGAGCCTGACGGACATAGACTCCATTCTGGGCTTGCTGGAAGTAATAAGCATAAGGAGTGGAGTCGACATCAGTGGTAATTTCATTGACACGGGGCAGGGGGTGGAGGATGCGCATGTTGTCCTTGCATCCTTTGAGCATATCGGCCGTAAGAATGCAGCTGTCTTTCACGCGTTCGTACTCCATGGGATCCGGGAAACGCTCACGTTGCACACGGGTCATGTAGATGATATCGGCGGTGGGAATGACGTCACGAAGGTCGGTATACTGGTAATATTTTAGACCGGCATTTTTAACGCTCATTTTCACACTGCTTGGCATCTTCAATTCCTGCGGTGATACAAAGTGGAATGTGGCGCCGAAGTTGCACATGGCCTGTGTCAACGAATGGACGGTGCGTCCATATTTGAGGTCGCCAACCATGGCTATGTTCAGGTTCTCGAGAGTACCTTGTGTTTTGCGGATGCTGTAAAGGTCGAGCATGCATTGTGTAGGATGCTGATTGGCGCCATCGCCTGCATTGATGACAGGAACCGAGGCCACCTCGGAAGCATAGCGGGAAGAGCCCTCTTTGGGGTTTCGCATGACGATGAGGTCGCTATAGGAAGAGACCATGACGATGGTGTCATGCAGCGATTCGCCTTTCTGGACGCTGGTGCCACCCGGATCACTGAAACCGATGATTCGTGCACCGAGTTGGTTGGCAGCGCTCTCGAAGCTCAGGCGTGTGCGAGTGGAAGGCTCGAAGAAGAGCGTGGCCACCACCTTGTCACTAAGGATTTTCTGTTTGGGATTCTGCTCGAATCCTTCGGCAATGTCCAGCACCTGGATATATTCTTCCTTTGAGAAGTCGGTGATGGAGATAAGGTTGCGTCCTTTTAATGTGCTCATAATTATGGGTATTATATTGTTTTTTTTGTTATTTGATTCGTTTTAAGCCCTCAAGTGCCGGCTGGTAAGTGGCATTGATAGAAAGTGCATTCTCAAAGTCAGCTCGAGCTTTTGTTGTTTCGCCATTGAGTTCGTATGCACATCCGCGGTTGGCATAGGCTTCAATATATTGGCTATTGCTTTCAATGGCCTTTGTGAAATATTCGATAGCGCGAGGATAGTCTTTGTAGTAAAAAAGTTCCATATATCCAAGGTTGTGCCAGGCATCGGCGCTATTGGAATTAATGTCGAGAATCTGGTGGTATAAAGACTCAGCTTGCTCAAAATCTTGACGATCCTGATAGTAGAGTGCCAATGCATACATAGTATTTGTGTTGGATGGATCAAGGTTGAGTGCTGTTGTCAGGTATTCCACAGCCATGGGATTATTGACGGATGCATAGAGCACACCAAGCTGTTCAAATGCAGGGCTATAATCGGGGAATTTATCGCAAACACGGCGGAAAAGTTGTACAGCACTGGCGGTATCACCTTTCTCTTTGTAAATGAAGCCTTTCATGAAAAGGGCTGTACGGTTGTTTCCATCGCGTTCTGTAACGTTGGATAGATAACGGAGTGATCGGTCATAATCACGGCTATAAAACGTAATCTCCCCTAACTTTAATTGAACTTCTTGGTTGTCGGAATACAGTCGCTCGGCATCTTCAAGTGTGCGATAGCTTTCTTCTATATTGCCATTAGCGAACGAAATATCCGATTTCAGAAGTAAATACTCCAAGTTTTCCGGGTTTTCTTTCAATGCACGAGTGATATCATAATTCGCTTCCTGTAGGCGCTGCAGGTTGAGGAGCACGCGGGCGCGGGCGGCAAGGAGTTCGGGGTTGTCGGGGTCGCGTTCGATGTTGATGTCCAGCAGCTGCAGTTTGACGCTGTCGGCCATGTCGTCGGTCACTTCGCGTTGGCCGCAGGAGGCCGCCAGCAGGGGCAGCAGGGCCAGGAGGCAGTATGTGTATATGTTTTTCATCACTCTATATTACGTAAAAAAGTCATTTTTATTGTAGCAAATCGCAAATCATTTTTTCAACAATTGTCAGTTTCTCCTGGTGGAGCACCTGCCGGGCCTGCATCTCGCTGATGGGTAGCGACTTCCATACGAGGCACCAATATTCTTTTATTTTCCGTATGCGAGCCTGGTCGGTGGGCATTGTTGAAAGAATTTCCTGCACCAGGCGTTCGATGAAGTGCGCGGCGAGGCGCAGGTCGTTTCCGGTGTCGCGGTCGGGGTTGGCGATGTCGAGGGGCAGGGTGGGGCGGTAGAGGACGCCGCGGCCCACCATGAGGTCGGCCACCTGGGGGTAGCGCTGGCTGATACTCCGGGCGTCGGCGCCGGTGAGGATGTCGCCGTTGTAGATGACTGGGGCCTTGAGCAGCGGCAGCACCTGCGAGAATGTTTCCATGTCGGGGTGGCCGTTGTATTGCTGCCGTCCCAGCCGGGGGTGCACCGTTACGCTGGCCAGCGGATAATCGTTGAGGACGGGGATGAGGTGGAAGATGTCGTCGGTGCTCTTCAGTCCGAGGCGCACCTTGACGCTGAGGCGTGGTTTCAGCTGGGGCAGCACGGCGTCGAGGATGGTGCGCACCTCGTCGGGGTAGGGCAGTATGCCGCTTCCGCGGTGCTTGGCCGCCACCTTGCGCATGGGACAGCCCATGTTCCAGTTCAACTCGTTGTAGCCCAAATCGAAGAGGCGGTTGCCCAAGGCGATGAATTCGTCGGGTTCCTTGCCGAGGATCTGCGGTATGACGGGGATGGAACCGGCGTTGTTCTCCGGCAGCACGTCCTCGATTTTGTTCCAAGCGTCGGCAAGGTTGCCGTGGGTGAGCGAGAGGAACGGCGACACGGCCAGGGCGATGGCGCCGGGGAAGCACTCTTCGTACACACGGCGGAACATCACCTCGGTGAGGCCTTGCATCGGGGCCAGAATCATTCGTCCTCCTTTCCGCCACCGACGATTTTCGATGGCAGGTCCTGGTGTTCTTCGATGAAATCCTTCAGCGAGGAGATGAGGAGGTTGCCGGTGGAGTAGACCGGTTGATAGAGGAAGCTGTCGGCTTTGGTCTTGGGGGTGATGAGCTGCTCCTGCTTGTCGAGGAGCACGATGCCGTTGAGGATGACGGCAAGGATGCACAGCGCCTTGGCCATGCCGAGGGCGGCGCCGACGACCTTGTTGGCCAGGGAGAGGTGGGCCGATTTCACCATCCGTTCTATTCCGCGGCCAAGCAGGTAGGTCAGCGCCAGCGCCCCGACGAAGGTGATGAAGAAGGCGATGAGGATGGCGCTTTCGCCGGTGAGGCCCAGGAGGGTTGCCACAAGTTGCGACAGGTGCACGGCGGCCCAGATGCCCGCCACGATGCCGGCCAGGGTGGCGGCTTCGCGGATGATGCCATTCTTCCAGCCCACGAAGACCAGCCAACCGATGGGGATGAGCAGTAGTATGTCCAGTATTGTCATTTGCCAGAAAACAAAACAAGCGCCCTGCCAGAGGTGGCAAGGCGCTCTAATAACACATTTCTTTCTCTATCAAAGATAGAAATAAGCAAGCACGTCATATAAAACGAAAGATTCATTTTTTTGTTTCGTTTTTATGTAACTTTTTTTCTATCCAGTTGATAAACAGGTTGATTAAAATGCCAACCAGTATGCCGAAGAGGGCGCCGCACATCAGGTCGCCGGGGTAGTGCTTGCCCAGGTAGGCGCGGCTGTAGCTGGTCAGCACGGCCCATGCGGCAAAGAAGATGGGCACAATCAGCGCCTTTCCTTTCTCCATGCCGGGCCAGCGGCGGTAGCGGAGGAAGAAGAAGGTGGCTATGGCGAAGGCGTTGGCGGCATGCGAGGAGATGAATCCGTAGAGGCCTCCGCAGCCTTCGCGGAACATGTGCACGTCGGGCAGCGCATGGCATGGACGCAGGCGGCAGACGGTGTTTTTGAAGAGTTGCACCGATCCTTGGTCGGCCAGCAGGAAGCACAGCCCGATGCCGGCCAGCACGAGCCACCATTTGCGCGGTTCGCGCACCAAGGTTGTCAGGCCGAAACCTGCCACGATGACCACCAGCCAGCTCCATCGGCTGCTCAGCACCCACATCACCCAGTCCATCGCCGTGCAATGGTGTTGGTTGATGAGGTAAAACAGCTGGGTGTCTATCCCGTTTAACGTTTCAATCATAGGCACTAAACACTTAAAACTTAAAGCTTAAAACTTAACACTGACTATTCAATTTCCTGAATATGGCATCTTTAAGTTCCTGGATATTCTGCCCGCTGACGGCACTGATGAATATGCATTCAATCCCCTTGGGCAGATGGCGTTTCAGCTGCTTCTGCATCTGCTCGTCCATCATGTCGCACTTGGTGACGGCCAGCAGGCGCTGCTTGTCCAGCAACTCGGGGTTGTATTTCTTCAGCTCGTCGAGCAGCACGTGGTACTCCTTGGCGATCTCCAGCTGTTCGCAGCTGACCATGAAGAGGAGGATGGAGTTGCGCTCGATGTGGC
>DGTB01000039.1:0-3518 GCA_002394185.1 Bacteroidales bacterium UBA4347
ACAATATAAGAACGGCCGTATTAGGTACCTCTTGTGTACCCTTTGGGTGGCGAAGTGGATGGGGTAGGGGACGGATGTGAAAAAAAAGCGGCAGCAACTGATAGTCAGGTTGCTGCCGCGTTTGTGTGTGTGCTTGCGGAGTGATGTCAGGCCTGGACGGGGTTGGGTTGGAGTTCGGCGTCGAGGGCCTGCGAGGTTTCGCCTTTTTCGATGTCGAAGACGACGTTGTTGTCGTCGGCGGAGATGTGGATGGTGTCGCCGGGGAGTATGTCGGCTTTGATGATGAGGTCGGCGAGGTCGTCCTCGACGTAGCGCTGAATGGCGCGGCGGAGGGGCCGTGCGCCGTAGTTTTCGTCCCAGCCCTTGGCGACGATGAAGTCCTTGGCCCGCTCGTCCATGTCGACCTCGAAGCCCATCTGGCGGATGCGGGAAAAGAGTCCGCGGAGCTCGATGTCGATGATACGGTGGATGTCTTCGCGCTGGAGGGAGTTGAAGTAGATGATGTCGTCGATACGGTTGATGAACTCGGGTGCAAAGGCTTTCTTGAGGCTTTTCTCGATGACGTCGCGCTGGAGGTCGGCTTTCTCGGCCTCGCGGGCGGCGGTGTTGAAGCCGACGCCTGTGCCGAAGTCCTTGAGTTGTCGGGAGCCGATGTTGGAGGTCATGATGATGATGGTGTTCTTGAAGTCGACTTTGCGGCCGATGCCGTCGGTGAGGACGCCGTCGTCGAGGACCTGCAGGAGGACGTTGAAGACGTCGGGGTGGGCCTTCTCGATTTCGTCGAGGAGGACGATGGAGTAGGGTTTGCGGCGTACGCGCTCGGTGAGCTGTCCACCTTCCTCGTAGCCGACGTATCCCGGAGGGGCGCCGATGAGGCGGCTGACGGCGAATTTTTCCATGTACTCGCTCATGTCGATGCGGATCATGGCGCTTTCGCTGTCGAAGAGGTAGCGTGCGAGGATTTTGGTGAGGTAGGTCTTGCCGACGCCAGTGGGGCCGAGGAAGAGGAAGGAGCCGATGGGGCGGTTGGGGTCCTTGAGGCCGGCGCGGTTGCGGCGAATGGCCTTGGAGATCTGGCTGATGGCCTGGTCCTGGCCGACGACGCTTCCGCGGAGCTGGTTTTCCATGTGGAGGAGGCGTCCCTGTTCGCTTTCGGCGATGCGCTCGATGGGCACGCCGGTCATCATGGCGACGACGGCGGCGATGTCCTGGTCGGTGACGGTGACTTTGCGCTGACGCTCGTCGGCGTCCCACTGGCGTTTGAGGTCGGAGAGCTTGCCCTCGAGGTCGCGTTCCTGGTCGCGGAGTTCGGCGGCCTCGGAGTAGCGCTTGGCGGCGAGGACTTCCTTTTTCTGGGCTTCGACGCGCGCCACCTCCTGCTCGAGGTTGACGATGTCTTGGGGCACCTGCATGTTGGCGATGTGGACGCGGGCGCCGGCTTCGTCGAGGGCGTCGATGGCCTTGTCGGGCTGGAGACGGTCGGAGATGTAGCGCTCGGTGAGGTCGACGCAGGCTTTGAGGGCGCTGTCGCTATAGACGACGAGGTGGTGCTGCTCGTATTTGTCCTTGATGTTCTGGAGAATTTCCATGGTCTCGTCGGGGGAGGCGGGCTCGACGAGCACTTTCTGGAAGCGGCGCTCGAGGGCGGTGTCTTTCTCAATGTACTGGCGGTACTCGTCGAGGGTAGTGGTGCCGATGCACTGGATGACGCCGCGGGCGAGTGCGGGCTTGAACATGTTGCTGGCGTCGAGGGAGCCGCTGGCGGAGCCGGCGCCGACGATGGTGTGGATTTCGTCGATGAAGATGATGATTTCGGGGTGCTGCTCGAGTTCGTTGATGATGGCTTTCATGCGTTCCTCGAACTGTCCGCGGTATTTGGTGCCGGCGACGAGGGAGGCGAGGTCGAGGGAGAGGAGGCGTTTGCCGTAGAGGGTGCGCGGGACACGACCTTCGGCGATGCGGATGGCAAGTCCTTCGGCAATGGCGCTTTTGCCGACGCCGCTTTCACCGATGAGGATGGGGTTGTTCTTTTTGCGGCGGGAGAGGATCTGTGCTATGCGGTCCATCTCTTTTTGTCGTCCGACGATGGGGTCGAGTTTGCCTTCCTGGGCGAGCTTGGTGAGGTCGCGGCCGAAGTTTTCGAGGGCGGGGGTGCCGCTTTTGCCTTTGTTGCCCTCGGTTTTCTGCTTGCCGCTTTCGATGAGGGGGTCGGCCCATGCGTCGTCGTTGTCGTCGTCGGAGGTTTGGCTGGAGAAGTCGGGCGTGCGTCCGGGCTCGAGGCCGCTGTCGGAGCGGACGAGCTTGGCGAAGCGTTCGTAGTCGACGTTCTCTTTTCCGAGGAGGTTGGCGACGAGGTTGTCGTTTTCCTGCAACATGGCGAGGATGAGGTGCTCGGTGCGGATTTCGGAGGATTTGAGTTTGATGCTTTCGAGGTAGCTGAGGCGGAGTACCTTCTCGGTTTGGCGGAGCATGGGTATTTCGCTGTCTTCGGCGTAGCGGATGTCGGCCTGAGCCTGAGAGACTTGGTTTTCGAGGCGCTCGCGGAGGGCGGCGGTGTTGACGCCGAGGGTGGAGAGCATGGTCATTGCCGAGCATTCGGGGAGGCGAGCCATGCCGAGGAAGAGGTGCTCGACGGCGATGCCGCCGTTTTTGAGGCGGATGGCTTCGTCGCGGGAGAAGGCGACGGCCTTTTTTGTATTTTCACTAAGGTTTGCTTCCATGTTGGGATGATTTCGGGTTGCAAAATTACTACAAATATTCCTAATGCAACTTCTGTGCCAAAGATTCTTATCAACAAGAAGGTGTGGAAATCAGTGTTTAGTGTTTAGCGTACAGCGTTTAGGGTTTGTTGTTGATAAAAAAAATGTGCCGAAGATGCCGAAGAATGAAAAATAATTCGTATCTTTGTTTTTTAAGGTAAAACACGGAAGTGTATATAAATTATTAGAATACAATAATATAAAATAATAAATAACGACTGATGGTTTCTGAAAACGAAAAAATCACAAGGGTCGATATCGAGACCACAATGAAAACGGCCTATATCGACTATGCCATGTCGGTCATCGTGGCGAGGGCATTGCCGGACGTGCGCGACGGGTTCAAACCGGTGCACCGCCGCATACTCTATTCGATGAACGAGAACGGCATTCTCTACAACACTCCAACCAAGAAGTCGGCCCGTATTGTGGGCGACGTGATGGGTAAGTACCACCCGCACGGCGATTCGTCCATATACGGCGCACTGGTGCGACTGGCCCAGGATTGGTCGATGCGCTATACGCTGGTGGACGGACAGGGTAACTTCGGTTCGATCGACGGCGATTCGCCAGCTGCCATGCGATACACCGAGGCGCGACTGAAACAGATCAGCAACGAGCTGGTGGCTGACATAGACAAGAACACTGTGGACATGGTGCCCACCTACGACAACGAGGGCGAGGAGCCTTCGGTGCTGCCTGCGAAGATACCGAACCTGCTGGTGAACGGCTCGAACGGTATTGCCGTGGGTATGGCCA
>DGTB01000039.1:3562-14624 GCA_002394185.1 Bacteroidales bacterium UBA4347
CCGTGGGTATGGCCACCAATATGCCGACGCACAATCTGCGCGAGGTGTTGGACGGCTGCATAGCCTTTATAGACAACCGCGACATCACCATCGAGGAATTGATGGAATATGTGAAGGCTCCGGACTTTCCGTTGGGAGGTATCATCTATGGATACAATGGTGTACGCGAAGCCTACATGACGGGTCGCGGCAGCATCATCATCCGCGCCATCACCGAGATTGAAGAGGACGCCAAGGGACACAATCTCATTGTGGCTTCAACGGTGCCCTACGGTGTGAACAAGAGCGAGATGATCAAGAAGACGGCCAACCTGGTGAAGGAAGGCAAGATTGAGGGCATTCTGGACATTCGCGACGAGAGCGACAAGGACGGCATCCGTGTGGTCTATGTGTTGCGCCACGACGTGGTGCCCAATGTCATACTGAACAAGCTGTTCCAGCTGACCGAGCTGCAGAGCAGCTTTGCGGTGAACAACATCGCCTTGGTGCATGGCCGCCCGCAGTTGCTGAACCTGAAGCAGCTGATACAATACTTCGTGGAGCACCGCGAGGATGTGGTTACCCGCCGCACCCAGTTCGAGATGGACGAGGCTATGAAGCGTGCCCACATCCTGGAGGGTCTGCTCCGTGCCATCGACATCATTGACGAGATTGTGGCCCTTATACGTGCCAGCAAGAATCCCGACGAGGCACGTCAGGGACTGGTGGACAAATACCAGTTCAGCGACATTCAGGCCCGCGCCATTGTGGATATGCGCCTGGCTCAGCTTACGGGTCTGCAGCATCAAAAACTGCAGGATGAATACGACGAGAAGTTGCGTTTCATAGAGCGTTGCAAGGAAATACTCGGCGACCACAATGTGCTGATGCAGGTTATCAAACAGGAGTGCGAGGAACTTCGCGACAAGTACGGTGACGATCGACGTACGATTATTAAATATGATGCAGCCAACTTCCGTGTGGAGGACACCATACCCGACGAGCAGGTGGTTATCACCATCAGCCACAAGGGTTACATCAAGCGTACCCCCCTCACCGAATACCGCACACAGACCCGTGGCGGAGTGGGCTCGAAAGGCAGCTCGGTGCGCAGCGAGGACTTTGTGGAGCACATCTTCACTTGCACGAACCACAACTACCTGCTGTTCTTCACCGAGAAAGGCCGCTGCTACTGGATGCGAGCCTTCGAGGTGCCCGAGGGAGAGAAGAATACCAAGGGGCGTCCGATACTGAACTGCATCAATATCGAGCCTGACGACAAGGTGAAGGCCTATGTCAACGTGGAGACCCTCAGCGATACCGAGTATGTGGGCAACCACTACATCGTGATGTGCACGAAGAACGGTATCGTCAAGAAGACGCCGCTGGAGGCCTACTCGCGTCCGCGTACCAATGGCATCATAGCCATCGGCATCCGCGAGGGCGACGAGTTGCTCACCGCCTGCCTGACCGATGGCGAAAGCTACATGCTTATTGCCTCGAAGAAGGGCAAGGTGATGATATGCCCGGAGAAGGAGTTCCGCTCGATGGGCCGCGGTGCCTCGGGAGTGAAGGGTATGGACCTTGACGGCGACGACGATGCCGCCATTGAGATGCTCTGCCTGCCCAGCGAGGATGAGAACCTGCTGGTGGTTACGGAGCACGGCTATGGCAAACGCTCAGCCCTCAAGGACTACCGAGCCACCGTTCATCGTGGCGGCAAGGGAGTGAAGGCCATGCAGATTACCGAGAAGACCGGCCCGCTGGTGGCTGTGACCAACGTCACCGACGACCACGACCTGATGATCATCAACCGCAGTGGCATCACCATCCGCATGAAGGTTGCCGACCTGCGTGTGCTGGGCCGTGCCACCCAGGGAGTGAAACTTATCGACTTGCGCGGCAAGGATTACATAGCCTCCATCACCAAGGTTCCCACCGACAACGAGGAGGAAGAAGCTCATGCAGATGGAGAGATGGAAGAAAATGTTTCCATGGAAAGCAATAATTCTGAAACGAGCGATACTAATAATCAAAAAGAGGAATAAAAAACACCTAAAACAATAACAATATGAAAATGAAAAAGATTGTCATGACTGCAGCCCTGGTGGCCTTTACCATGGGCGCCACTGCGCAGAAGCTGAATGTCTCGAGTGCCCATGAGGCCATGAAACGCGGCTACTTGAACAAGGCAAAAACCTATATTGATGCTGCCTGCCTCCATGAGTCTACCAAAGACGACGCCAATACTTGGCGCTACAAAGCCCTTATTTATTCTCAGATTGGTGGTGATGCGCAGAGCAAGAAGCCTAAATTCAAAAACTTGGCTCCGGATTGGGCCGAGCAGGCTTACACCGCTGCCGTCGAGTGCAAGCGTCTCGATCAACAACAGGAGTATGCCAACGACATGAACAGTGTTTTCAACTATGTTGGCAACGAGTACTACACCAAGGCCACGAAGGCTTATGATGCCAAGGACTACGCTGGCGCAATTGAATTTAGCGAGAAGTCCATCACCTGCTTTAACAACTCGGGTAAGACCAACTTCGCCCAGGACGCCATGTACATTGCCGGTTTGAGCTCTGTGGCCACCCACGATACCGTAAACATCAAGAAGTACTTCAACGCGATGATCCGCAAGAGAACCAACATCAACTATGTCTATGTGACCCTCTTCGGTATCAGCGTCGCAGAGAAGGACAATGCTTCTGCCATGACGGTTGCCACCAACTATGTGAAGAACTGCAAGGACGACTACAAGGCCTACCTGCTCCGTGCCACAGGATACCTGCTTAAGAGCAATGTCGAAAAAAGCAAGGAGGACATCAATACCGCCCTTGAGATGACCAAAGACTCCGTCAACCTTTATCCTGATGTGTTGGTGCAGACCGGAGACTTGCTGAGTGGCGAAGGTGTGTCCGACTATGAGGGCGCCGAGTCCAAATACAACCAGTCGCTGATGCTGAAACCCAATCAGTTCGGTGCCAACTTTGGCTTGGGCAAGATGCTCTACAACCGTGCCGCCGACAAGACCAATGCCGCCAACGCCATCGACCCCTTCGCTGCTGACTACGACGACGAGAAGGCTGCTCTCTATGAGAAACTCAACGTTGAAGCCAAAACCCTGTATGGCCAGTCCATCGTGTACCTTGAGAAGGCTGTGGCCTACATCGACGGCCTGCCCGAAGGCGAATTCAAGAACGCCCAGCGTCCCAACCTGATCAATGTGCTCGTTGCTCTCGGCACCGCCTATGCCCACGTGGATCGTCTCGCCGATTCGCAGGCCGCTAAGAACCGTGTCGACCAGCTGATGAAGTAAAAGAAAATAGTGCCCGGTGCACAATAAAAAAACCGTTTCATTGTTATTATGACAATGAAACGGTTTGTTTTTTATATTGCGCTGATGCTTGTTCCGCTCGTGGCGGTAGGGCAGGGGGTGCTTGAAGGCGTAGTGACGGATGCCCAAAATGGCCAGCCTCTGGAGTATGTCAATGTGGGTATCCCCTGTCTCTCCACAGGCACCACCACGAATGCGAAAGGATTTTACCGCCTCCAGTTGAAGGGCGACGACAGCATAACGATACAGTTTTCCCATACGGGCTATGAAACGGTGCGCCATCGAGTGCGTCGCAATGTGCGCACCGAGCTGGACGTGGCCTTGAAGCCCTTGGCTACCAACCTCCAGGAAGTCGTTATCAATGAGGACGTCACCCGCCAGACCACTTTTACGGGGGTCGACGTGCAACATCTGGACAATATTGTTGGCCCCACCGGTGGCGTGGAGGGTGTTATCAAGCTGTTGCCCGACGTGCAGTCGAACAACGAACTCTCCAGCCAGTATTCCGTCCGCGGCGGTTCCTTCGACGAGAACCTGGTCTACATCAACGGCGTCGAGGTCTTCCGCCCGATGCTGATCCGCAGCGGACAGCAGGAGGGCATGAGCATCATCAATCCCGACATGGTGAGTAGCGTACGCTTTTCGCCGGGCGGTTTCAACGCCACCTACGGCGACAAACTCTCCTCGGTGCTTGCCATCGGCTACCATTCAGGTGCCGTCAACGGCAGTTTCGAAGGCAAGGCCAGCGTCAGCCTGCTTGGAGCCTCGGCCACCGTGGCCGGCACCATCGGCAGCAAACTGGACTACAACATCGGCCTGCGCCACCACAACAACCAGTATGTGCTGGGCAGCCTCGATACCCGCGGCAGCTATACCACCAGTTACACAGACCTGCAGGCTTGGATGAACTATCGGGCCAACAGCCGCCTCGACATCGGCCTTCTGGCCCTGGCCACACGCAACGTCTACGGCCTCGTGCCCGAAAGCCGCACCACGGCCTTCGGCAGCGCCCTGCAGCCCGGCATGGAGATAGACATCTATTTCGACGGCCAAGAGCAGGACCGCTACAACACCCTCCTCGGCGCCCTCCAGGCCCGCTGGCGTCCCAACGACGACTGGGTCGTTTGCCCCATCATTTCCATCCAGCACATCAACGAGAGCGAACGCTACGACGTGCAGAGCCAGTACTGGCTTTATCAGATTGAGACCGGCGAAACCACCGACGACACCACGCGTTTCAACCGCGGCGTTGGCACCTTCCTCGAGCATGCACGCAACCGTCTCATAACCGACATCGCCACCTTCGACCTCTCGGCCATCCGCCACGCCCGCTTGGGCAACTGGAATATGGGTGTGACGTTCCAGATGGAACATTTCGACGACCACCTGCGCGAATGGAAGTGGGTGGACTCCTCGGGCTATACGCTGCCTTCTACTATCTTGCCTTTTGGAGACAGCACCAACTATCCCGTAAGCCCCATCCTTCAGCTCTACGCCAACAGCGCCAATGCCGTGCAGACCCTCCGCGGGACGGCTCATGTGCAACGAGAACTGAACTTCCACACCCGCCGCGGCAGCGACATCAATGTCCTCCTTGGCCTTCGCGGCCATGCCTATGGCAGTTCCTTTGAAACGAAAGATTCCTCCGTCAGCTTCGGCCCCCGCTGGATGTTTAGTCCCCGTGCCAGCGTCAGCTACAAGCCCAAAATGGAGCAGGACATGCTCTTCCGCTTGGCTGCCGGCATCTATCGCCAGTCGCCGCTCTATCGTGAATACCGCCGCGACGACGGAACACTCTGCCCCTCCACCCACCCCCAGACCTCCTACCAGCTCACCGGCACCGTTGACTGGCGTTTCCGCCTCTGGGACAAGCCGTTCACCCTCACCGCCGACCTCTACGGCAAGTACCTCACAGGCCTCATTCCCTACACCGTCGACAACCTCCGTCTGCGCTATATGCCCGACAAGACCGCCGTCGGCTACGTCGTCGGTCTCAGTCTCCGTCTCAACGCCGTGCTCGTCGATGGTCTCGAGTCGTGGGCCAGTCTCTCCCTGATGCAAACCCAGGAGGACATCGAAGGCGACGGCCTCGGATGGCTGGCGCGCCCTACCGACCAACGCTTCTCCATCAAACTCTTTCTGCAGGACAACGTCCCCGACATGCCTTGGTGGTACATGAGCCTCAACCTCGTCTATGCTACCGGCACCCCCATCGCCATACCCTTCGGCAACAACGACGGCAACCAGCTCCGCCTGCCGTCATACTATCGCATCGACTGGGGTAATACCGTTCATCTGGTCTATTTTGACAAAATCGCCAAGACGAAACTCTTCCGCTACGTCAGGGACATACAGGTGGGGCTTGATGTCTTCAATCTCTTCAATTTCCACAATGTGGTATCTTATCTTTGGGTGTCCGATATCGACAATCTTCCTCGTCGAGTCCCCAACTACCTCACTGCTCGTCAACTCAATTTCAAAATAACCGTACTGTTCTGATGATTACAATACCCTCATCCGATACCTTGCTGCCCCATAGTTATCGTATGGCTAATGGTCGCATGCTCTACTATTTTCCGTCTGACAGCACCGACCTTGTCAAGATTGACCTTCTCTCCGAATCGGGTTCGGCCTACCAGTCCAAACCACTCGTTGCCGCAGCGACCAATCGTCTTTACACTGTTGCTTCCAACAACATGTCGGCATCTCAAATTGCAGAGTTTTTGGACTATCGGGGTATCATTGTGGATAACAATAACAACGTGACTAATTGTACAACTTCTTTCTACACACTCTCACGTCACCTTGCCGACCTCCTGCCGGTTGTTGATGACCTTGTGCACCATCCTCAATTCCCTGAGGAGGACCTGGATGTCTATCGTCAAGAACGCCGTCAGAAGATTGCAGCCTCTCAGCTAAAGTCTTCCGATATGGCACGACGTCTCTTCTATGAGGCTCTCTTTGGTCAGCAACACCCTTTAGGACAATATTCTGTACCCGAAGACGCAGAACGTCTCGATATCGATGTCATTCGGCAGCACTATACTCTACGCCACTGTCCAGGCGACCTCACTTTCGTCCTTGCGGGTCGTGTCGATGATGCCCTGCTGGCAGACCTTGATGCCCGATTCGGTCACCATGCTCCGAGTATAGACCTCTCCCATGTTTCATTCGATGCAACGCCTATACTTTCTCCCACGCGCTCTGACTGTGCTATCCTTGGTGCGACACAGGCCACGCTGCGCATCGGCCGGGTCCTTCCCATCGCTTGGAATGAGCCCGACTACGCCACCCTCATGATCCTTGTAACACTTTTGGGAGGATACTTCGGCTCCCGACTAATGAGCAATCTTCGCGAAGACAAGGGTTATACCTATGGCATTTATGCCCGCACCCAAATTTATAGGGGTGTTATTGTCTTCTATATTACAGCCGATGTTGCAGCCGAAGCACTCCGGCCGGCAGAACAAGAAATAATGCTCGAACTACAGCGGCTTGTTGACCAACCTGTTACTCAAGAGGAGCTTGACCTCGTACGCACGGTCCTCGCTGGTGATTTTCTCAGGTCTGTCGACGGCATATTCGAACGCTCGGCCCGTTTTGTCGACATGTTCGCTACCGAGGTCGACGAGCGCCTCACCGACAATCTCCGTCAAGCGCTTGCCAGTGTTACCCCAAATGATCTCCAACGACTTGCTTCCTATTATCTTGCCCCTCGGCTTATGACAGTTTGCCGCGCTGGTGCTTTATAACACCGGCAATCATTATTTTATTATCTCGTCCAGTTCTAACCATCGAAGTTCTTTCTCATCCAGTTCGGCGATAATTTCTCCAATACGTGTCGATGCATGGGTGATTTCGTCGGGAGAACAGAGTGAACCATCAGAGAGTTTCTGTTCCAACTCCATCCGCTCTTCTGTTAGAATATTGATTTCGTTTGTGAGGGCTTCGTATTCTTTCTGCTCCTTATAGGAGGCTTTCTTTTTAGAGGCCGATGGACTGGGTGGCTGACAGAAGGATCGTTCGGCAGCCTTTTTTTCGCGTGCGTCAAGTTGTTGCTCTCGCTCTTTGCGTTGTCGTTCAAGCCGGTATTCGGTGTAGTTGGAATGGTAGTCCTTGATTTTTCCGTCGCCTTCGAAAACGAAGAGGTGGTCGACGATGTGGTCCAAGAAGGAACGGTCGTGGGAGACGATGATGAGGCAACCCTTGTAGGTCTGCAGGAACTGTTCGAGGATTTGGAGCGTGTAGATGTCGAGGTCGTTAGTGGGCTCATCGAGGATGAGGAAGTTGGGGTTGGCCATGAGGACCTGCAGGAGGTAGAGCCTGCGGCGTTCGCCACCGCTGAGGTTGCCGAAGTAGTTGTATTGAGTGGTGCCGTCGAAGCCGAAATAGGTGAGGAACTGGTGGGCGGACATGGACTTGCCGTTGTCGAGTTCTATCTCTTCGGCGATGTCTTTCACAATATCTATGACGCGGCGGTCTTCGGGAGCCGACATACCGGCCTGGGTGTAGTAGCCGAACTGGATGGTCTGGCCGACAACAACGCGGCCGGAGGTGGGTTTCAGCCGCTCGGTGATGATGTTGAGGAAGGTGCTTTTGCCCACGCCGTTGGGGCCTACGATGCCTATTTTCTCGCCGCGTTTGAATACGTAGGAGTAGTCGTCGATAATGTTGCCATAGCATACGTTGTACAGCTCGAGTATTTTCCCGCCGATACGCTCGGTTTTGACGGTGAGTTGGGGGCGGGAGTCGTCGAAGCGGGTGTGGGCTTTGGCTTCCAGTTCGTGGAATGCATCGATGCGGGCTTGTGCTTTGGTGCCGCGGGCCTGCGGCATGCGGCGCATCCACTCCAGTTCTGTGCGGTAGAGGCTGCGAGCTTTGGCAATTTCGGCCCGCTCGTTGGCTTCCCGCTCGGCTTTTTTTTGAAGATAGTAGTCGTAGGCACTACTTCGTGGTTCACTCCCATTCGGTCGTGTTCCGCGGTAGTGGTAGAGACGGGCGTTGTCGAGCTCGTAGATATCGTCGCATACGTTGTCGAGGAAGTAGCGGTCGTGGGTTACCATGAGCAGTGCCAGGCGCTGACGCGAGAGGTAGTTTTCGAGCCATTCAATCATGTCGATGTCGAGGTGGTTTGTGGGTTCGTCGAGGATGAGGAGGTTGCAGTGGTCCAAGAGCATACGGCAGAGGGCCACTTTTTTTTGTTCGCCGCCGCTGAGGGTTTCCATGGGACGGTCCAGGAGGGTGTCGACTTTCATGCGGCTGAGGATCTCCTCGATGCGTTGCTCGAAGGTCCAGGGGTCTTCTGTCTCAGGGCGCTGGATGCTGTAGACGAAGTCGCGGACCATCTGGTGCGGGCAGGCCACGGGGCTCTGCGGGAGGTAGGCCAGCTTGATGTCGCCGCGGAAGGTTATTTTGCCGCCGTCCTGAAGGGTGTTGTAGCCGTGTTGGCCGTAGGATGTCATCAATATGTTGAGCAGGGTGGATTTGCCGTAGCCGTTGCGTGCGATGAGGGCGGACTTCTGTCCGGCGTTGATGCCGAAGGAGATGTCTTCGAAGAGTAGCTTGTCGCCGAAGCTCTTGGTGAGGTTTTCTACGGTGAGGAGTGCGTCAGCCATTGATGGAGGTAGTGTTGGGGTATACGCCTTGCTGGATGGCGCCGGTGTTGGAAAGGATGCGTGCGGGGACGCCGCCAATGGTGCAGTTGTCCGGGAACGAGGTGTTGACCACGGCGTTGGCGCCGATGGCGACGTTGCTGCCTATGGTTATGGGGCCGTAGAGCTTGGCTCCGGGGCCTATATAGACGTTGTCGCCGAGTGAGGGTGCGCCGTTGTAGTCGCCGATAGAGGAGGAGGGGTGGAGTCGGCAGTTGGCGCCGACACGGGCCAGAGGGCTTACCACGACGGTGCCGCGGTGGACGAGGCACAGGCCCGGACCGAAGACGTTCTTGGGGATGGTGACTCCGAGTTTGAGTGCGAGCCTGTGGTTGATGAATTCCAACAGGGCCCGCGAGAGGATGCGCCAAGAGCGGCAGTTGGCGAGGTATTCCAGTTTACGGAGCCTGAGCTGGAAACGCAATTGGTCTATACGCAGCCAGTTGTAGAATGAGACCCGCTGCAATCCGTAGGCAGCGATGTCGGCTTGCCGGTAGTGTCGGTATTGTTGTCGGGATGCAATCATTTTCTTTTTTTGTTGTATTCCTTGCGGGCTTTCTTGATGAGTTTTGTGAAGCGCTTGTCGGCGTGGAGGCGAGCGACGGCGGCGCTGGCGACGAGGCGTGCGGCGTCGACATCGCTCTGCCAATGGTAGCCGGCGATGACGCGGCTCTGGCCGTAGATGTAGCCGCGAGCCAGGATGGTGTCGGCCTTGTCGGGGGCCACCTCGGTGAGCAGCAGTGCGGCGCTCCAACCGAGGATGGTGTGTCCGGAGGGGTAGGAGCCATTGGTGCGAAGCCATTTTTCGTCGGAGGGGTAGATGGTGGGCTCGTTGAAGAAGACGTAGGGGCGTGTGCGCATGTAGTGGTTTTTGGGCAGTTTGCCAGCCTGGTCGGTGGTGAGGAGTCCCAGGGTGAGCATGCGGTAGATGGCGGGAGTGTTCTCCCGACTGATGTCTATGCCCAGCACACCGCTGTAGATTTTGCAAATGTTGTCGATGCTCCAGACGGCGTCGCTCACGGCAATGGCGAGCCGGACAGGGTCTTTGCGTTGTTCCTTGCCCCAGCGGTACTGCGCGCGGTCGTACTGGAAAGCGGCGGTAGCGGTGTCGGGAGGCGGAGGGAGGAAGCGGACGGCATTGGGCATCTGCAACGAGTCGAGCAGGGGTCTCTGTGCTGTGGCGGCCATAGCGAGCAGCAAGACGGCAAGAAGGATGAGTGTGCGTTTCATTGCTTTAGAAGTTTGTCGGCTTGGTCTTTGGCGCGGGCGTTGATGTCGGGGGAGAGGTATTTGTTCAGGGTACGCAGAGCCACCATGAGTGCCGTCAGGTCGTCGGTGAAGCCGAGGGCGGGGATGAAGTCCGGCACGAGGTCTGTGGGCAGGATCAGGTAGCCCAAAGCGCCAACGATGAGCGTCTTGGCCTTCATGGGCACGTCCTTTGCCTGCAGCAGGAAGTAGAGCTGCAGGGCAGGGTAGAGCACCTTGGACCCCACCTTGGACGCCACATGCTTCAGCTTCTTCCAAAAGGAGTCTTCGTTGTAGTGCCGTTCATACTGCGGCGCTGTGTCCAGACTGAATTTATCCATTTTAATTTTTATTTTTCCAGCGCCTCCATGATGGCTTTGGCGGCTTTGCGGCCGGCGCCCATGGCCAGGATCACCGTGGCGGCACCGCTGACAGCATCGCCGCCGGCGAAGATCAGCTTGCGGGAGGTCTGGCCGTTTTCGTCGGCCTTGATGCCGCCCCAGGGTTCGCACTCCAGGCCCGGCGTCGTGGTGCGGATGAGGGGGTTGGGGCTCGTGCCGAGGGCGGCAACGATGGTGTCGGCCTCCAGGTTGAACTCGCTGCCCTCAATCTGTTTGAACGAGCGGCGCCCCTTGGCGTCCGCCTCGCCCATCTCCATCTTGGCGCAACGCAGGGCGCGCACGGTGCCGTCCTCGTTGCCGAGGATTTCCACGGGGGCCGTCTGGAACATGAACTGCACACCCTCCTCCATGGCATGGTGCACCTCCTCGCGGCGGGCGGGCATATCCTGCTGGCCACGGCGGTAGACCACCGTCACCTCGCTGCCCAGGCGCAGCGCCGTGCGGGCGGC
>DGTB01000038.1 GCA_002394185.1 Bacteroidales bacterium UBA4347
CGCTGCAATATCGCCCCGAGGCAGGAGCCTTTGTCTGCGAATCCACACTCGACCAGTTCCTACAGGGCCATCAGGGAGCCAATCGCTTCACCCGGGCGCTCTACGGCTCTCACACCGACTGGCGTGTAGAGACCAGTGACCGGCCTGTCTTCGCCGTTGTGAAGAAAGGTCATCACCGCAACATCCGCTTCGTGGTGAACGGTGTTGCACTCGACTCCACCGACTATTGTAAAGCCATCTACCGCGACGGCATGCGCAGCTACGCACTGCGCGATCATCGCTGGGGCAACGGAATGCTGCGCATGAGCGTGGCGGCCCTGCCCGACGACGAGGCTGCCGTGTGGCAATTTGAAGCCGAAGGTGCCAATCCCATGCCGCTACAGATACAGACGAAGGTGTGCCAGATTGCCCATCCGAGGCTGAAGCGCAACGGCGACATCGGAGCCGATGCACCAGGGGTGTTCGAACCTGACAAACAGGAGCGCGGACTCGTGGTGAGCGAGGCATCCTATAAGGACCACCGCCGGACAACGGCACATGTCATGGTGCGACTCGACTCGGTGGCTGCCGTCACCTACGATGAAGCCCACGAGCTATACGCTTCAGCCGTGGAGCACTGGCAAGCACTGGGAAACGGCATCCATTTCAGCACTCCCGATGCCTACGTCAACACCTTGGGCAGCGCACTTGCCATAGCTGCCGACGGCGACTGGGACGGTCAGACGTGGCTGCACGGCTGCATTGGCTGGCGCATGCCACTGGCAGGATGGCGCGCGGCCTACGCAGGCGACATGCTGGGCTGGAACGACCGCGCCGTGAGGCACTTCGATGCCTACGCCAAGAGTCAGGTGACTGATGTTCCGCCCACCATCCCCCACCCTTCACAGGATCCGAAGATGCAGATGGCGCGTGCCGAGAAGAAATGGGGCACGCAGATGTACTCGAACGGCTACATCTGCCGTAATCCAGAGAAGAACAACCAAATGCACCACTACGACATGAACCTGAACTACATGGACGAGCTGATGCGTCACTTCATGATGGATGCCGACACGGCCTACATGCGAAAGATGTGGCCCGTCATCAAGCGACACCTGGAATGGGAGAAGCGCAACTACGACCCCGACGGCGACCATCTCTACGATGCCTATTGCTGCATCTGGGCCTCCGATGCACTATACTACAGCGGCGGTGCCGTCACTCACTCGTCGGCCTACAATCATTTTGGCTTCAAGACGGCTGCACGCATTGCCGAACGCATAGGCGAGGATGCCACGCCCTATCGCGAAGAGGCCGAAGCCATCGCACGGGCCATGAACGAGCAGCTATGGCTCGCTGACAAGGGTTGCTGGGCTGAATATAAGGACGGCATGGGGCTACGCCGACTACATGAGAGCGCTGCCGCATGGAGCTACTACACCCCGATAGACTGTGAAGTGGGCTCCGAGCAACAGTGGTATCGCGCCATTGTCAACATGAAGCAGGCACTGCCCCATATCAAGGTGGAGGACTCGCCCTATCACGTCATCGCCACTTCGAACTGGCTGCCCTACGCATGGAGCATCAACAATGTGGCTACAGCCGAGACCATGCACATGGCGCTGGCCTGCTTCAAAGCCGGACAGTACGAAGAGGGCTACGACCTGCTGATGGGCACGGTGATGGACAACATGTACTACGGACAGTCGCCTGCCAACTTCGGCCAACTGAGCCACTACGATGCGGCCCGAGGCGAGTGCTACCGCGACTTCGGCGACTGTATAGGCATTGCCAGCCGCACGCTCATCGAGGGACTTTTTGGCGTTCGCCCCGATGCGCTTGGCGGCAAGTGCATCCTGCAGCCGGGATTCCCTGAGAGCTGGGACAGCGTGAGTCTGAAGACACCCTACATAGAATATACGTTCACACGCGCCAATGGCAAAGACCGCTACGACATCACGCAGCACTTCCCACAGCCGCTCACCATCGTTCTGGCGCAGCACGACGGAGTGCGTTTCACCTATACGGAGGGCAACAACCTGCAGCACCAGGTGATTGAGGTGCCGACGCAAAAGAGAGTTCACGCCACGGCCATTTCTACTGAAAGCAAGGAGTATGCTCAGACATGGACAGCAAAAGAGTTAGGATTAGAAGAACCCGACCTGCAGAAGTCGTTCTCCCCACAAGACATAAGGAAGTGCTTCAATGCCGAGGTCGATGACATCTTTAAGAATCAGTACGTTTCGCCTCGTCCGCAGACCACCACCTTGCAGATTCCCCTACAGGGCGTGGGCGAATGGTGCCATCCGCAGTACACGCCAGTAATCAGCGACTCCGTGTTCCGCACGCTCATCCAGTCTGACATGCTGACTGTGGCCGGTGTGCCTTTCCGCACGCCCAAGAGCGGCAAGAACATCATCTATACAAGTCTTTGGGACAACTACCCCGATGCCGCTACCATTCCGCTGAAAGGCAAGGCATCAAGCGCCTATCTGCTCATGGCCGGCAGCACCAATCACATGCAGAGCCGCATAGCCAACGGACTGATTGTCGCAACCTACACGGACAACACGACCGACACGCTGCAACTGCGCAATCCCGACAACTGGTGCCCCATAGAGCAAGACTATTATGTTGACCAACGGCAGTTCCGCACCGTCCAACCTCGTCCCTACCGCGTCAGTCTGGGCACTGGCACGGTGAGCCGCAATCTGGGCGAGGCCCTGAACATACAGGGTGTTTACGGGCGCGAGATTCCGGGNNTGGTGCCCCATAGAGCAAGACTATTTCGTTGACGGACAGGCTTTCACCACCACTGAGCCTCGCCCCTATCGCATCAGTCTGGGTACAGGCGCCGTGAGTCGCAACTTGGGAGAAACGCTCCACATCAAAGGCGTCTATGGACGTGAGATACCCGGTGGCGCGGCACAGATGCTGCGCATGCCGCTCAACGCCACAAAGAAACTGAAGAGCCTGACCGTGCACCCACTTTCAAGCGATGTGGTCATCGGCATGATGGCCATCACCCTGCAATGACAACACCCATCACCATAAACAAGACTATCGGAAAGAAGAAAACATAATTCTCATGAAACAACTGTTAAAACTATATCAAGAATGGCGGGGACAGGAGCCTGTCCGTTGCGAGCAACTCCCCAAAGCTGGCAGTAACCGCGCTTACTACCGAATGACCGACACAGAGGGGCAAAGCGTGATTGGCTGCATAGGCACCAGTCGCGACGAGAACCACGCCTTTGTCTATCTGGCCAAGCACTTCACCCAGCGCAAATTGCCAGTGCCTAAAGTGCTCGCCGTGAGCAGCGACGAGCTGCGCTACCTGCAGACCGACTTGGGAAGCGCCTCACTCTTCGATGCCATCAGGGGAGGCCGCGAGGCTGGCGGACGCTACACCGTGGCCGAGCAACAGCTGATCAGGCGCACCATACGGGAACTGCCCAACATGCAGTTCCGAGGTGCTCGCGGACTGGACTTCAGTAACTGTTATCCGCAACCCGAGTTCGACG
>DGTB01000099.1 GCA_002394185.1 Bacteroidales bacterium UBA4347
AGATGATTACCACCAGCGGCGGTGGTGCGCTGATTACTGCCAACGAGGATGAGTGGCGTGAGATCATGATGTACGCCACACAGTATCGTGAGAGCTATCCGTATTATCAGCACGAGAAGATTGGCTACAACTACCGTATGAGCAATATCTGCGCCGGCATCGGTCGAGGACAGATGACGGTGGTGAACGACCACATCGCCCATCACAAGCATGTGCAGGCGTTGTATGAGGAGCTGCTGAAGGATGTGAAAGGCATCAAGGTGCATTCACAACCGGTTCAAGGTTCAGGGTTAATGGTTAATGGTGTAGAGGTTCCTGTATATGACAGTAACTATTGGTTATGCACCATCACCATTGATGAGAATGTGAAGATTAAGGGTCAGGAGAATGCCTACAAAGCTATTGTGACGGGTGCTGTGGGCGGTGCCGCGGGTGTGATACACGCTGCGACGAGTGCACACACCGACTGCGAGCCCAACGCCAACGTGGAGGCCCTGCGTGTGCTGATGGATCAGGCTCAGATTGAGGCCCGTCCGCTGTGGAAGCCCATGCACAAGCAGCCCTGCTACCGGCATGGTTCACGGTTAATGGTTCAGGGTGAAGGGTTCTATTGCGAGACTTTTGAAAATGCTATAGCTTACGTGAATGGTGTAAGTGAGTCCCTCTTCAAAGTGGGCCTGTGCCTGCCCGCGGGTCCGTATGTGACAGACGATGATGTGCGCTATATTGTGGAGACGATCAAGAGCGCGATTGTTTGAGGAAAGAGGTCTGATGAGAATGCGTGAATGTGAGAATCTGTGAATATGCTAATGTGAGGATTCGTAAATGAATGTGGTTGGAAGTCCAACATGCAATAATGTAAGGCTGGCGCTTATGTGCGCTGGCCTTTTTTATTTGAATAAAAACAGTAATTTTAAGAGTGATGCAATAAAAACGGAATGGTTTCTGCTATCGTTTGGTCTGGTGACGGACGACGGCTACCTGACGAATGCGGGTGCGCTGTTTGCTGACGACTGTTGGTTGAGCCAGTCGCGGCTGTATTGTACGCGGTGGGACGGGCTGGAGAAGACGGATGCCGTCAACGATGCGGAGTTTAAGGGGAATATCCTGTTGCTGCTGCGCGAGGCGATGGCGTTTGCGAAGGCGAACACGCGAAAGGGCTGGGAGAAACTGCCTGACGGCAGGAGGAACAAGCCGGAGTATGCGGAGCGGGCTGTACTTGAGGGGTGCGTAAACCATCTGATTCACAGAGACTATACGGTGATGGGCGGCGAGGTGCATCTGGACATCTATGATGACCGATTGGCGCTGACTTCGCCTGGAGGGATGTACAGCGGCCAGATGGTGCAGGATGTGCCGGTGGAGGATATCTCATCACTGAGACGGAATCCGGTGCTGGCGGATGTGATGGCGCAGCTGGACTATATGGAAAAACGGGGCAGCGGCCTGAAGAAGATCTGCAATGCCACGAAGGAGCTGGAGACGTATAAAGAGGGAAGAGACCCGGTGTTTAAGTCGTCGGTGAGTCAGTTTATGACGGTCATTTACTCGATGGAGTACCAGCCGGGGAAGAGTGGTCAATTAAATGGCACATTAAGTGGCACATTAAACGGCATATTAAATGACACATTAAACGAGAAACAAAATAGAGTGCTGGATTTCATTGCTGCTTCGCCAGGTGTTCAGGCTCAAATTATTATTGACCAACTTGCGATTCCTCGTGACACATTGAACAAGATCCTTAAGGTTCTTACGGATAGAGAACTGATTGAACGCCGAGGGAGCAAGAAGACTGGGGGATATTATGTAAAGGTTCAGGGTTAAGGGTTAAGGACACTTATGGTTCATGGTTCATGATTAATGGTTCAAGATTCATGATTAATGGTTCAAGGTTCAGGATCAATTATGGTTCATGATTAATGGTCAATTGTGGTTCAAGGTTCATGGTTAATGGTCAATTATGGTTAATGATTCCAATCAATAGACATCCAGATAAAGACGAGCCATTTGTGATACTCCGTGGCAAAGTGAGGTCAACAACATACAATGACGATGGAAGTATTATTGAAAGTGTTGTCCTGATCCATGACGATGGCGTGTATGGTATTGACATCCCCAAAAACGTGTGGCATAGACTTGAGTCGTTGGAGCCGGGGAGCGTTATCTTCGAGTGCAAGGAAGGGCCGTTTGTGCCGCATGAAGTGGAAGGAATACTGGAATTGAAGAGTGAAAAACGTGCATTTTAAATCAATACTGAACGGCATATGGGCTTTCTGCTCATACGTCTTTGTGCCGAGGTGGGAATCTCGTTGATCTTTTTTACTTCTAATTTTTAAATTCTAACTTCTAAGTGGGCGGCCTTGGGCGATGACCACTCCGGCGATGACTATGGTCATGCCGAGGAGCTTGGCCCAGCTGAAGGCTTCCTGGCCGATGGCTACGGCGGCGATGAGGGAGAAAACAGGGATGGCGTTGTTGAAGATGCAGGCTTCGGAGGCGCCGAGGTTGCGGACGCCGTAGTTGTAGCCGGCATAGGCGAGGGTGGAGCAGAGGAGTCCTAATACCAGAATGAGCATCAGCATCTTGGGGCTCCAGGAGAGCAGTGGTAGTGATGAGGCGTCGAAGGTGAGTACCAGCGGCAGGAAATAGGCCAGGCCTATGAGGTTCTGCCAGGTGGTGACGACGAGGGGATGGTAGTGGTCCACCACCCTGACCAGCAGTATGGTGTAAACCACTGCTATGGCGACGGCGCCGGAGAGGAACAGCAGGCCCTGGAGGGCGGTGCCTTGGAATCCGATTTCGCCGCCCAACATCAGCACCACTCCTGCAAGGGAGAGTGCCACGCCGACGATGAGAGAGGGCTTGATGCGCTGGTGGTAGGCGAGCCACATACCGAAGGGTACGAAGAGGGGGATGGTGGCTATGACCACCGAGGCCAGCGAGCCGCTGACGAGGCGCACGCCGTTGGTCTCACAGAGGTGGTAGATGAAGGGCTCGCAGAAAGCGAGGAGAAGGAACCATTTGATGTCCTGTCTGCGGATGCGCTGCAGGCGGTGGGTAAGGGCGAGGGCTGGCAGCATGACTGCCGAGGCGATGGCCAGGCGTAGGGCCACGAGCATGGTGACGGTCATGTGCTTCTCGGTGAGAAAGAGCTCCTTGGTGAGGATGAAACTGATACCCCAGAAGACGACGGAGGCTGTGATGAGTGTATAGGTGAGCAGTTTGGTGTTCTTCAATAGCTTAAAGGTTTAATATTGTTTTTTTACTTTTTAATTATTGATTTTTAGAAGGGATAGTTGATACCGAAATTGGTGACTATCTGGTTGAATGCCCAGTGAGGCGGACGCCAGCGGTAGTCCACACCGTAGCCCGGGTCATACAGCGGAATGGCGAAGTCCAGTCGGAGGGTGGCAATGGAGATGTTGAGGCGGATGCCCAAGCCCACGCCGACGGCGATCTCCTTGAGGATATTGCCCCATTGCAGCTCGCCCCCGGGATACTGGTCGGAGGCGTTGAGGAGCCACACGTTGCCCATATCGGCGAAGAGGGCGCCTTCGAAGATGCCTGCAATAGGGAAGCGCTCTTCGAGGTTGACGACCAGCTGGAGGTCGCCCACGCGCTCAATCATATTGTCGCCATAGTCGTAGGAGCCGGGTCCGAGGTGGCGCAGTTGCCAGGCACGCATGGTGGTGGGGCCGCCGCCGAAGAAGCTCTTTTCGTAGGGCATGGAGAGTGAGTTGCCGAAGGGGATGCCCGCACCGAGGAGCAGGCGCGCCACAAGTGTGGAGCGTTGGAAATGGTAGATATAGCGGGTGAATTCCGTATTGACACGGAAATACTGCGCAAAGGGAACCCCGAAGAGCTGATAGACACCATTGCTGTCGGACGGAGTGCCGGCAAGGAGTGAATAGCCTTTCAGCAGGTTGCCGGCGCTCTCGACGGAGAGGCGCAGGAGGGTGAAGTTGCGGCGTGTGCCGAACTGCTGGTTGCTGTAGGCGAAGTCGTAACGAGCATCCATGATGAAATGGCTGCTGTACTGGTAGTTCATGCGGAGGTCGTTGATGGCCTGCAGGCGGGCGGCGAAGTCATCGTCGATATTGATGGTGCGGACGAAGGTGAGCTCGATGGGCAGCAGCTGATGCTGTGTGGTGTATGTGACGAGCGAAGAGCCTGGCGCCTCCAGTGAGCGGAACGACCATGTGTAACCGAAGGAGGTGTTGGCCAGGATGCGCTCGAACCAGTAGCGGTACTGGTAGCTGCCGCCGAGGTTGATGAGGGTGTGGGGGCGAGTGCGCTGCCAGTAGACGAGAGAGGAGAAGGGAAAGGCGTCGGGGACATCGAGCGAGGCGTCGAGGTTGACCTCGAAGGTGCTGAAGTTGTCGTAGAAACTCCCGCCACCATCCTGGAGGATGAACTTGGGCAGTTCCAGGAGCAGAGAGCTCTTCACTTTCAGCAGTTCGGCACCGCCGAAGAGGTTCTTGTGTTGGTATTCGAGTGTGGTCTCGATGCCCAGGTTGCCGTTGGTGAAGAAATTGGACGAGCTGTCGGTGGCTCCGATGGGTGAGGCGTTGGTGAGCTCGAGGGAGAGGGAAATCTTCTGTTGTGTGGTGTTCAGCAGTCGCACGTGGGCGTCGACCAGCGGGATGCTGTCGGAGGAGAATGGCGACTCGGTGAAGTCGATATTGATATACTTGAAGTTGCGGAGGTTGAGGAGCGAGTTGTAGGTGTTGGTGATGCGGCTGGGGCGGTAGAGCATGCCGGGGAACATCATCATGGAGCGGCTGATAGTCTCTTTGTTGGGTGTGATGCGTTTGGTGACGTCGGAGACGAAGTTGAACTCGAACTGGCGGTGCAGACCGGCATAGTTGAACTGGGTGGTGTCGAGGGTGACCTCGCCGTTGCGGATGCCCGCGGTGCTGTTGGGGAAGATGTAGATGTTATTGATGTGGTATTTGCGCAGGTTGCGGCTGTCGACGAAGACATCGACGGAGAGGCGTCGGTCGTTGTAGGTGGTGTCGACTAAGAAGGTGATGTTGTCCACGGCGGCGTGGTAGTAGCCTTCTTCGCGCAGCAGTGATACCAGTCGTGACCGTTCCGCCGCCATGATTTCCTGGTCGTAGTAGGTGCCGGCCTTCAAGGGCGACGAGGGCTGCCATTTGTCGATAAGGCCGCGGATGGTATCGTTCTGTGTATGGTATATCACCTCTTCGACGAGGTAGCGGTGGGTGGCGGTGAGGTGGTATCCGATGGCTATTTTCTTGCCCTCCATCTCGAGTGTGTCGAAGGTGACGGTGGAGTGGAAGCACCCCTTGGACTCTAACAGCCCTTGCAGCTGGCGGGCCGTGCGGCGGGCCTTGTCCTCTTCATAGACCACCGGAGCCTGGCCCAGGCGGCGCCAGTAGTTGCCCCAGAAGGAGCTGTCGGAGGGGGAGGCGATAGAGTAGATCCACATGCCCACGGGAAGCCAGCGGATGCCGAAAACCTTGGAGTTGCGCCGCTGGAGGTAGTAGTTCTCCGAGTTTTTGAGAGCGTCTCTCACCTCGGGGGGCACCTCCGAACTGTCGGCCATCACCACGGTCTGCACAGTCTCGTCTAAACGGTGGCCGCCGTCGGGGATATATCGGTTGGTATAGCAGGAGGTCAGCAGAAGGAAAGAAAGGGGGAAAAGGAGAAGCAGGCTGCCGCGAAGCGACAACCGTCGGATGCATCTTCTATGTCGGTGGTCATTTCTCATCTACAGTCTTGAGTATGATGTCGGTGCTGCCGAGGTTGCGGCGCATGAGTTGCATGCAGGCGTCGGAAGCGGCATGGTAGATGTCGTCGTCGGTAAACAATTTCCGTAGGAACGACACGTCGGGATGTTCGTCTACGATCATGCAGCCACCGAGGTCGATGAGGTCGTGTGCCTCTTGGAATTTGTGGTAGTTCGGGCCGAAGACGACGGGCTTGCCGTAGGCTACGGCCTCGAGAATATTGTGTATGCCAACGCCGAACCCTCCACCGATATAGGCCACGGTGGCGTAGCGATAGAGCTTGGAGAGGAGGCCTATGTTGTCGATGATGAGTACTTTTGAATGTGTAAATGTGTTATTGTGGGATTGCGTTAGTGCGTTAATGCATTCCGAGTAGCGGATGCTGTCGGGGAAGAGGGCCTCGATGCTGTGCAGGTGCTCTTCGTGTATCTCGTGCGGGGCGATGATGATGCGTTCGGGGAACCACTTTTTGCTCTCGCGTAGGCGTGCGATTAACTGCTCGTCGGGCGGCCAGGTGCTCCCGGCTACCAGCACTTTGCCGTCGTATCCCTCAAGGAACTTCTCGACAACGGCGTCTCTTTCGGCGGCCTGAACTATCTGGTTCACGCGGTCGTATCGGGTGTCGCCGGCAAGTGAGCAGTGACTGATGCCGTGCCCTTTGAGCAGGCTCAGGCTCTCCTCGTTCTGCACGAAGAGATGGGTGAAGCAGTCGCGGAGCTGCCGGATGAACCAACGGCCCCAAGGCTTGAAGAAGTATTGCTCCGGGCGGAAGATGGCCGAGAAAATGTATGTGTCTATGCCGCGCTGGCGCAGGGCGTTCAGGTAGTTGTACCAGAAATCGTACTTGACGAAAAAGACCTTGTCGGGATGTGCGGCATCCAGGAAGCGGCGCACGTTGCCCGGGGTGTCCATGGGCAGGTAGCAGACGGCCTCGGCCTTGGCGTAGTTCTTGCGCACCTCGTAGCCCGAAGGGGAGAAGAAGGTGACGAGCACCTGATGGTCGGGGTGCCGCTGGCGGTAGGCTTCCAGCACGGGGCGCGCCTGCTCGAACTCGCCGAGGCTGGCGGCGTGGAACCACACTGCAGGCTTCCCTTTTGCAAGCTTGGCCAGTGCTGCCGGCACCTCCTTCCAGCCTGCCACCATTTGGCGTGCCTTGGAATGACCGAACAAGGCTGCCGTTCGGATCCCCAGGGTGTAAAGGTGGATTGCTATGGTGTATATGATAAGCATCTTTTCAGTTATGAGTTATGAGTTATGAGTTATGAGTTATGAGTTATGAGTTAAGAGTTAAGAGTTAAGAGTGGTGAATTAATACAGTTATGAGTTAAGAGTTAAGAGTTAAGAGTGGTGGATTAATAATAGTAGTAGTCGTATGCTGTCTTGCCGGTGAACGGGAACATCCAGCCGATTTTAATTCCTGCCATCAGGTCGAAGTAGGTGTTCTCGTCCTTGCCGTTGAGTCCCATGACGTTGTCAATGGTGTAGGGCCGTGAGGACCAGCTGATGCATTCGCTCAGGTCAAAGGTGATCTTGAAATTGACATAGGTGGAGCGGTTGCTCATGAAGATGAAGCCCACGCTCTGCGTGAGTATCATGCCGTTGCGCAGGTGGTCGTAGAGAGGCATCATCTTCTCGCTGAGTTGAGGCACCTCGCTCTCGTTCATGTCCTGTGTGTTGACGGTCTTCTGCATGAACCATCCGCCGCTGAGCTTCAGCAGTATGCCCGAGTCGGGGTTTTTGCGGAAGAGGGGAATGATCTTGGCCACGCCCGGGCGCACGGCGAAGCCGCGGTTGTAGAGCGTCACCACGCCGTCATATCCGCCCCAGCTCATCAGGTGTCCGTTCGGCGTGAAGATGTCGCCCATGCGCTCGGCGCGCTGCGTGAGGTTGTCGCTGTTGTAGCCGAACCACAGGTCGCCGTCCAGGGTCACCATCCAGTTGCTCTTCCATTTGTAGGCCCAGTTGATGTCGAAGTTGAGGTAGGGGCCGTCGTAGAGTTCGTTCATGTTGCCGCCGTCCATGCCGCCGCTATTGCTGCCCAGCAGGGGCGTTACGGCTCCGAAAGAGAAACCCACAATATGGCACTGCAGGGTGTCGATGCCGTGTTTCTCCTGTGCCGAAACCATGTTGCCAATCAGTCCCAGCAACCCCACAAATCCCATCGCAAAAAATCGTCTCATATTATATATAATCGCTTAATTCTTAATTTTTAGTTCCTATTTCAAAAATATTTCGTATTTTTGCAAATCGTTATTGAAACGACAAATGCTACAATTTATTGTATAATAAAGAAAAAAAATAAAAATACTATATTGTTATGGCAAAAGATTTCCCCAAACGCAGTGAGAACTACTCCGAATGGTATAACGAACTGGTAGTGCGCGCCGACCTCGCCGAACAGAGCGCCGTACGCGGCTGCATGGTCATCAAACCCTATGGCTACGCCATCTGGGAGAAGATGCAGCACCAGCTGGACAAGATGTTCAAAGAGACCGGCCACCAGAACGCCTATTTCCCCCTCTTCATCCCCAAGAGCTTCCTCAGCCGCGAGGCCGAACATGTCGAGGGTTTCGCCAAGGAGTGCGCCGTGGTGACCCACCACCGCCTCATGAACGCCCCCGACGGCAGCGGCGTCGTCGTCGACCCCAGCGCCAAGCTCGAAGAAGAGCTCATCGTGCGCCCCACCTCCGAGACCATCATCTGGAGCACCTATAAGAACTGGATCAAGAGTTACCGCGACCTGCCCATCCTCTGCAACCAGTGGGCCAACGTCGTGCGTTGGGAGATGCGCACCCGCATGTTCCTCCGCACCGCCGAGTTCCTGTGGCAGGAAGGCCACACCGCCCACGCCACCCGCGAGGAGGCCGAGGAGGAGGCCCGCCGCATGCTCGAGGTCTATGCCGAGTTCGTGGAGAAATACATGGCCGTGCCCGTGCTCAAGGGCCACAAGAGTCCCAACGAGCGCTTCGCCGGTGCCCTCGACACCCTCTGCATCGAGG
>DGTB01000062.1:0-11820 GCA_002394185.1 Bacteroidales bacterium UBA4347
CAGGTGGACCGCTTCATGCTGAAGGTGGTCATCTCCTACCCCAAGCGCCAGGAAGAGCGCCAGATATTGCACCAGGCTGTCAACGAGGAGCGCCAGACCGCGAGCGAAGCCCCCCAGGCCATCCTCAAGCCCGACGTCATCCTCAAGGCCCGCGAGCTGGTGCGCGAGGTGTACATGGACGAGAAGATCGAGAACTACATCACCGACATCGTCTTCGCCACACGCTATCCCAAGGAGTACGGGCTGGAGAAGCTGGCACCGATGATCAGCTACGGCTCGTCGCCGCGCGGCAGCATCAACCTCGCCGCCGCCGCCAAAGCCTACGCCTTCATGAAGCGCCGCGGATACGTCATCCCCGAGGACGTGCGCGCCATCGCCATGGACGTGCTGCGCCACCGCATAGGCCTGACCTACGAGGCCGAGGCCGAGAACGTCACCAGCGAGGAGCTGGTCAACGAGGTGCTGAACAAGGTGGAGGTGCCCTGATTTTAGTTAAGAGTTAAGAGTTAGGAGTTAAGAGTTATGGATGAATCCATAATCAAGAAGGTCCGCAAGATAGAGATCAAGGCGCGGGGACTGAGCCAGCAGATGTTCAGCGGCGAGTACCACTCGGCCTTCAAGGGGCGCGGCATGGTGTTCAGCGAAGTGCGCGAATACCAGTACGGCGACGACGTGCGCAGCATCGACTGGAACGTCACCGCCCGCCTGGCACACCCCTACGTGAAGGTGTTCGAGGAGGAACGCGAGCTGACGGTGATGCTGCTGGTGGACGTCAGCGGCAGCGGCCGTTTCGGCACCCAGGGACAGTTCAAGGAAGAGCTGGCCGCCGAGGTTGCCGCCACGCTGGCCTTCAGCGCCATAGCCAACAACGACAAGGTGGGCATGATCCTCTTCAGCGACCGCATAGAGAAATTCATTCCGCCCAAGAAAGGGCGTACACACATACTGCGCATCATCCGCGAACTCATCACCTTCCGCCCCGAGAGCAACGGCACCGACATCGGCGAGGCGCTGCGCTACTTCAGCAACGCCATCAAGAAGCGCTGCACCACGTTCCTGCTGAGCGACTTCTACGATACGGGATGGACCGACGCCCTGAAGCTGGTGGCTGGCAAGCACGACCTGGTGGCCCTGCGCCTGGCCGACAAGCGCGAGAAGGAGCTGATGGACCTGGGTCTGGTGAAGTTCTACGACCCCGAGAGCAGCCGCACGGTGTGGATCGACACCGGGTCGGCGGCGGTGCGCCGCATGGCCGACGCCCGTTATGCCGAACACGAGCGCAAGGTGGAGACCACCATGAAACGCTACGGCATCGACATGGCCACCCTCTGGACCGGCGAGGACTTCGTCAAACCGCTGAAAGGGTTGCTGGCACGGCGCAGTTAAGAGTTATGAGTTAAGAGTAAAAAAATGCAATTATGAACATAATGAGGACATTAATAACGGCAAGTGCAAAAGGGGCAATCCTTTTGTCCTTCGTGTTTTTCTTGTCTTCCCACGCCCAGGGACAGGCGGTGGCACGGCTGAGCGAGGACACCATCCTGCTGGGCGACCAGACGACGCTGAGCATTCAGCGCGCTCACACCTACCCTTCGACCGACCAACTGTCGCAGAACGGCATCGTGGCCCTCAGCCAGAAGTTCGACACCGCAAACAATACCCAACTCACCACCTTGACGAGTTTCGAACCGGGTGAGCACTATGTGAAGCTGAGCCCGGACGACTCGCTGCTGCTGACAGTACTGGACGTCGAGGTGGACACCACATCGGCTGAGATACGCGACATTGCGCCCATCGAGAAGGTGCCTTACACCTTCTGGGAGATTTTCCGTTGGGTGCTGCTGGCGTTGGTCATCATCGCGTTGGCCTTTGCCGGATGGTGGATCTGGAAGAAGTGGAAGAGCGGCAAAGTGAGCGACTGGTTCGCCAATGTGCCTGTCGACACACGCACCCCCGAGGAGCGCGCCCTCGACCGTCTGGAGACGTTGCGTCAAAGCCAGTTGTGGCAATCCGGCAAGGCCAAAGAATACCATACCGAACTGACCGATGCCGTGCGTACCTTTATCGAAGAAGCCACAGGCATCCACGCCACAGAGATGACCAGCGACGAGACTGTGGAGGCTGTGGAGAGCGGTGAGTGGAAGGCGGAGAGTGGAGAACGGAAAGTCATGAGCGACAGATTGCGCACTATCTTTACTACGGCCGACCTGGTGAAATTCGCCAAGAGCGAGCCCCTGCCGCACGAGCACGACCGCTCCATGAGCGAGGCCGTGCAGTTTGTCAAAGAGCTGTGGCAGCAGGTGAAACCTGCCGAGGAAACACCACAGGCAACGACTACGGAACCGAGAAAGGAGGGCGAGAATGCATAACCTCACGTTCGCTCATCCATGGATGCTGATAGGCCTGGTGCTGGTGCCACTGATGGTGGGCTGGTACCTCTGGCGCTACCGCAAACAGGAAGCAGCGCTGCAACATTCGGACATATCGCTCTTCGACGGCGTGAAGCAAAGCCTCCGTGTGCGCCTGCGCTGGCTGCCCTACGCCCTGCGCGTGGTGGCCGTAGGCGCTGCCGTAGTGGCTTTGGCACGTCCGCAGAGCCAACTGAGCCGCCAGGAGATGACGGTGGAAGGCATCGACATAGTGATGGCCATGGACCTCTCGGGCTCCATGCTGGCCGAGGACTTCAAGCCAAACCGCCTGGAGGCCGCCAAGAAGGTAGCCGCCGACTTCATCAACGGTCGCAAGAACGACCGTATGGGTCTGGTGGTCTTCGCCGGCGAAGCCTTCACGCAGGTACCCTTGACCATCGACCACCATGTGCTGCTCAAGCAACTGGGCAACCTCAAGAGCGGCACCATGCGAGACGGCACCGCCTTGGGCGACGGCCTGGCCACTGCCATCAACCGTATCAAGGACAGCGAGGCACAGAGCAAGGTCATCATCCTGCTGACCGACGGTGTCAACAACCAGGGCAGCATGGACCCCCTGAGCGCCGCCGAGATTGCCGCCCTCTACAACATCCGCCTCTACACCATCGGCGTAGGGTCGCTGGGCAAAGCCCCCTTCCCCTTCCGCGACCAGTTTGGACGTGTGCACTACCAGAACGTGGACGTGGAAATCGACGAAGACCTGATGCGCCAGATGGCCGATGCCACCAACGACGGCCGCTACTTCCGCGCCACCAACAAGAAGGCGCTTAAAGAAATCTTCAACCAGATCGACGAGATGGAGAAAAGCAAGATAGACGTCACCCAGTATGCCCAGACCAAGGACGAGTACATGCCCTGGTTGTGGCTGGCAGTGGTGGCGTTGCTACTCGAGACGCTGGTGAGATGGGGATGGATGAAGAGTTAAGAGTTTGTTAAGAGTTATTGAATTATGATTCATTTTGAACATATAGAATATTTGTGGCTGCTGGCCGTTGTGGGATTGGCAGGAGTGCTGTGGGGCGTGATGGGCTGGCGGCAGCGCCGGAGACTCGAACAATGGGCCGACCCGACGATGTTCAGCCGGTTGATACCCGACCGCTCGGGCTGGCGTCCAGCGGTGAAGACGGGGCTCATCCTGCTCGGCATGGCTCTGCTGGTGGTGGCCTTGGCCAACCCTCAGTTTGGCACCAAAATTGAGAAAGGCAAACGCTCCGGCAGCGACCTCGCCATCTGCCTCGATGTGTCGAACAGCATGATGGCCGAAGACATACAACCCAACCGTCTGGAAAGAAGCAAGAAGGTGGTCTCCAACCTGCTGTCCACCCTGGCGGGCGACCGCGTGAGCTTGGTCATCTACGCCGGCACCAGCTTCATCCAGATGCCGTTGACCAACGACTACAGCGCCACCAAGCTCTTCCTTGACCAGGTGAGCTGCGACATGATAGCCTCGCAGGGCACCGCCATCGGCGACGCCATAGAGAAGAGCATGGAGACCTTCGGCTACGGCGACCCCGACCGTCCATGGGAGGTCAACAAGGGCCGTGCCATCATCGTCATCAGCGACGGCGAGAACCACGAGGACGACGCCGTGGAGGCTGCCCGCGAGGCGGCCAAACAGGGCGTGCGCGTCTGCACTATCGGCATGGGCCTGCCCGACGGCGCACCCATCCCCGAATACAATCCCCGTGGACGTACCAACAACTACAAACGCGACCGCAATGGCAGCATCATCATGACACACCTCAACGAGGACATGCTGCGCGACATAGCCGCTGCCGGCAACGGCAAGTATGTCCGCGCCAGCAATGCCTCCAGCGGCCTCAGCGAAATAACCTCGCTCATCGAGGGACTGGAGAAAGAGGACTTTGGCGAAGCCATCTTCAGCGCCTACGAAAGCCGCTACATGTACCCCCTGGCCGCCGGTCTGCTCTGCCTGCTGGCCGAGGTGCTGATATTCGAACGCCGCAACCGCAAATGGAAACTATTTGAAGAGGAGGAAGCAAAATGAAGAAACTACTGTTCATACTTGTCATTTTCAATTTTCAATTTTCAATTTGTCAGGCCCAGGCCAACCGTCACCAGCTGCGCGACGGCAACCGGAACTATAAGAACGAGAAATACGACAAGGCAGAGGTCGACTACCGTCGCGCCCTCGAAAGCGACAGCCTCGATTTCCGTGGACAATACAATCTGGCCAACAGCCTCTACCGACAGAAGAAATACGACGAAGCCGTGCGCCACTACGACCAGGCCCTGCAGTTGCCCAGCATCAGCGACCAGCAGCGTTGGCAGTCGCTCCACAACAAAGGCAACGCCTACCTCAAGGCCGGAATGGAAAACAAAGAGCAAGGCATGCAGATGTTCCAACAGGCCGTGAAATCCTACCAGGACGCCTTGAAGGTAGACCCCAAGAACGACGACACTCGCTACAACCTGGCCTATGCCCGCCGCCTTCTGCAACAGGCCCAGCAGCAACAGCAAAACCAGCAGAACCAACAGAACAAGGACCAGCAGAACAAGGACCAACAGCAACAGAATCAGCAGAACCAGCAGAACCAGGACAAACAACAGAACAAAGACCAGCAGAACAAAGACAACCAGCAGCAACAGCAACAACAGAATCCCCAGGACGACGGCAAAGAAGAACAGCAGAAGAAGCAGAACAAACGCCCCAACCCCATGGAGCAGCACAAGCAGGATGCCGAGCGCATGCTGGAAGCTGTGAAGAACAATGAGAAACAGAGCCTTAAGGACCAGACCAAGAAAGTTCAGGTAGGCAACATCAAGCACAGCGACAAAGACTGGTAATGAGGAATAGTCAGAGTCATAGAGTTTCTGAGTTTTAGAGATTATTGAATTATGAAACCAATAAAAACATTAATGACAGCAATTACAAAAGGGGCATTCCTTTTGTCTTTCTTGTTTTTCTTGTCTTCCCACACCCAGGGGCAGGAGATGACCGTCCAAGCCCCCAGGTCCGTCTATGTGGGCGACAACTTCACCGTCACCTTCATCGTCAACGACAACGCCCACGACTTCCGCGGTCCCTCCTTCAAGGGCTTCAGTCTCCGCTCCGGCCCCAACACCGGACACCAGAGCTCCATGTCGAACATCAACGGCCAATGGTCGAAGAGTGTGCAGACCACCTTTTCCTACCGCTTGCTGGCCGATGCCGAGGGCAGCTTTACCGTCGGCCCTGCTTCTTGCTCCGTCGACGGCAAGACCGTCTCTTCGCAAAGCTTCATCATCAAGGTGGAGAAAATGAGCCAGGCCCAAATGCAGCAACGCCAGCAACAGCAGCAACAACAGCGCCGCCAGGCCTACGACCCCTGGGCCCAGCAGCCCCAGCCCGCCTCGAAGATCGACGATACAAAACTCTTCGCCCGCGCCTCCATCTCCAACCCAAACCCCTACCAGGGCGAACAGATCATTATAACCTACAAGGTCTACACCCAGGTACCCCTCAGCCAGGTGGGCATCGACAAACTGCCCGGCAACAAAGGTTTCTGGGCCGAAGACCTCAGCGCCGGCAAACAGATCAAACAATACGAAGAGAGCCTCAACGGCCAGCGCTACCAGGTGGCCGAAATCCGTAAGGGAGCCCTCTTCGCCCAGGAGAGCGGCAAACTGACCATCGACCCCCTCAACCTCAACGTCCTCGCCATGGTGCAGGCCCCACGTCGCCGCACGGGCACGCTGCTCGACCTCTTCGACGACTCTTTCTTCAACATGGCCCAGGCCGTCGAGTATCCCCTCCACACCAAGCCCGTCGCCGTCAATGTCCGCAAACTCCCTGCTGGTCCCGACGACTTCAGCGGTGCCGTCGGCATGTTCTCCGTCAAGGGCGGACTGAACCTCAACAAAGTCAAAGCCAACGAGGCCGTCTCCTACCGACTCACCATCTCCGGACGCGGCAACCTCATGCTCGTCACTCCCCCCACACCTCAGTTCCCATCCTCCTTCGAGGTCTACGATCCCCAGATTGAGGACAATATCTCCAAGGGCGACAACGGCGTCTCCGGCTCCCGCACCTACGAGTGGGTCCTCATCCCCCGCAGCCAAGGCCAATACACCATCCCCGCCTACCGTTTCGTCTATTTCGACCCCGCCTCTGCACAGTATGTCACCCTCACCGTCGACGCTCAAGATCTCGAGGTCGAGAAGGGCAAAGCCACCGTGGCCGTCAAGGACGACGTACAGCTCCTCAACTCCGACATCAACTACATCCACCCCATCAAAAAACTCCGCCCGATCAACAACAAAGCCGGCAACAACAACCTCTGGGCCATCCTCATGGGCATCAGTATTCTTGCTGCCATCGGAGTCAACATCTTCGGCAAGAGAGCCCTTGCCAAACGCGAGGACACCGCAGGCCTCCGCATGCGCCGTGCCACCCGCATGGCACAACGTCGACTCAAACGCGCCGCCGCCTTCCTCGGCTCCGGCGACACCAACCATTTCTACGAGGAAATCTACCGCGCCATCTGGGGCTGCCTCTCCGACAAATACAACATCGAACTCTCGCAGCTCAACCGCGACACCGTCAGCGCCTGTCTGGCCGACAAGCAGGTGCCCGACGAACAGCAACAACGCATCATGAAAGTCCTGCAGGATGTCGACTTCGCACGCTTCGCCCCCGGCGACGCCGAAGCCCAGAAGCAGACCATCTACGACGAAGCACTCATAATGATTGCCGAACTTTAACCATAAAAAAACATCAAACCCATATAGCTCATGAAACCCATTAGACCCATATTGTTATTCCTACTCACCCTTTCAATATTCCAAACTCCCCTCTCGGCCCAGGAACCCCTCCAGCGCGCCCAGCTCGCCGACAGTGCCTACCGCATTGCCGACTATGAGCAGGCCGCCGAGCTCTACGAGGAGGTCCTCGCCTCTGGCTTCGCATCCCCCGACCTCTACTACAACCTCGGCAACACCTACTACCGCCTCGACCGCTTCGGCCTCGCCATCCTCAACTACGAACGCGCCCTGCGCCTCTCCCCCTCCATGTCCGACGCCCGCGACAACCTGGCCCTCGCCAACTCCCACACCGTCGACCGCATTGCCGAGCTGCCCCGACTCTTCGTCGTCAACTGGTACATCGCGCTCATCACCCGCATCTCTCCCTCCTCCTGGCGTGTCGTCACTCTCCTCTTCTTCATCCTGGGCCTCGCCGCCGTTATAGTGATAACCCTCTCGCGCAACGTCACCCTCCGCAAGTCCGCCCTCGCCGTCGCCATCGCCGCCGCAGTCCTCTTCCTCCTCTCACTGCTGCTCATGTTTGCCTCCACCAGCCACTTCAACGCCCGCGCCGAAGCCATCGTGATGGAACCCTCCGTCACCGTCAAGAGCTCCCCCGAACACCAGAGCGCCGACAAACTCATCCTCCACGAGGGCACCAAGGTCACCATCTCCGAGTCCCTCTCCGGCTGGCACAAAATCACCCTCTCCGACGGCACCTCCGGATGGTGCGAGGCCAACTCCATCGAACAGATTTAACCTCCGTCAATGACAAACAATTAACGATTAAAACAAAAACGCCATGAAAAAAAAATCATCCCTCCGCCCCTCGTTCTCCACGCTCCTCCTACTACTGTTCCTCGCTCCCCTCACCCCTCTCCACGCCCAAACCCACACCTATGTCGTCGACTCAACCTGTGGCTGCGATATCCACTACGTCGACGGCATACAGACCACCCGCGACGGCAACCTCTACGGCTTCCGTCGCTACGACGGCACCCTCATTGCCCCCAACATCTACCCCTATGTAGGCCAATTCTCCAACGGCTACTGCCAGGTGTGGCAGTTCGACACCTCCGCCTCACTCGACCCCAACACCTCCGAGCCTCCGCTCCTCGCCGGCCTCATCGACTCCAACGGGCGCATCGTGGTTCCCTGTCGCTACACCGCCGTCAACGTCCCAACCGAAAATCGCATCGCCGTCTGTAGCGGCAACCGCTGGGGATTCACCGACCTCGACGGCAACCTCGTCATCCCTCCCGCCTACCCCGCCGTCACCCCCTTCTCCGACTCCCGCGCCGCCGTCACCGTCGTCGTCGACTCCTTCTTCCTCTCTGGCAACTACATCGACACCCTCGGCAACCTCCTCTTCCCCCTCGACCGCTTCCAGCAGACTCTCCCCTTCTCCAACGGCTACGCCCCCGCCAAACGCTACGAGCGATGGGGCATCATCGACCGCGACGGCAACGAAATCGTCCCCTTCGCATTCGAACTCATCACCAACCCCGACCACAACACCATCTTCGCCGGCACCGAACGCGAAATGGCCCTCTTCGTCCTGCCTCCTCGCTCCCCTCGCCGACAGATCTCCCCCGCCACTCCCTTCATCTACCATCCCCTTGCCCCCGTCTCCCAAGGACGCATCGCCGTCCTCCGCGACGAAAAACAAGGCTTCCTCGACCTCCTCGGCAACGAAGTCATCCCCTGCCTCTACGACGAAGTCGGCATCTTCCGCTTCGGTCGCACCCTCGCCCGCAACGGCGACCTCTACGGCATCATCGACACCCTCGGCGACACCATCCTTCCCATCGCCTACCACAACCGCACCAACCAAGGACGCAAATACGCCTACTTCGACTCCCTCGCCCTCGTCGAACTCGACAACCGACTCGGCTTCGTCGACCTCAACGGCCATTTCGTCGTACCACTCATCCTTCAGGCCGCCTACCACTTCTCCGAAGGCTCCGCCGCCGTCTTGCACGACGGCCTCTGGGGCTACATCGACACCACCGGCAACCTCACCCTGCCCCTCATCTTCGACCGCGCCTCTCCATTCCAGCACCGTCGCGCCGACGTCACCTTCCGTGGCCGTCACCTCATCATCGACCCCGACGGCCATTGCATCTCCAACTGCAACGGCATCATCTCCTTCAAATAAAAATCAGATATCACCCAACACTCATAACTCTTAACTCATAACTCTTAACTCAAAAAAAATGACCCACCCCGGAACCGTACTCAAAACACAGAAAGGACAAGTCACCGTCCAGATCACCTCGGTAAGCGCCTGCGCCGCCTGCCAGGCACACTCCCGCTGCGGCTTCGCCGAGTCGAAAACCAAAACCCTCGACATCCCCGAACGCCACTGGAACGAATACCACGAGGGCGAGCAAGTCTCCGTCACCATCGACACCTCCCACGGCCTCCTCGCCGTCCTCATAGCCTACTTCCTGCCGACCATTCTCCTCCTCGGCGTCATCGTGGGCCTCTCCCTCGCCGGCATCCCCGAGCTGGGCGTCATCCTCTCCTCCTTCGCCGCACTCGCGCTCTATGTAGCCATCCTCGTTCTCTGGCGCAAACACATCGACAACCGATTCACCCTCAAAGTGGAGAAAATTAGAAATTAGAAATCACTAAACACTTAACACTAAACACTTAACACTTAAAATGCTCATCCTCGGCATCGACCCCGGTACACAGATCCTCGGCTACTCCCTCCTCGACACCGACGGCCCCTCACCCAAAATCGTCGTCATGGACGTGCTGTACCTGAAAAAGATACCCGAGTTCAACCTCCGCATACGCCGCATCTTCGAATCCACCGTGCGCCTCATCGACTCCTTCCACCCCGACCACCTGGCCATCGAAGCGCCCTTCTTCGGCAAAAACGTCCAGTCCATGCTCAAGCTCGGCCGCGCCCAGGGCGTGGCCATCGCCGCCGCCATCAGCCGCGACCTCTCCATCACCGAGTACGAACCCTCCGTCATCAAACAGCACATCACCGGCAACGGCAACGCCACCAAGCAGCAGGTAGCCACCATGCTCCAGTCCATCCTCCGCTTCGACGACACACCCAAATACTTCGACGCCACCGACGCCCTCGCCGTCGCCTACACCTGCCACCTCCACCTCTCCAACCCCGTGGCCAGCATCCAGCAGCAGCTGGCTCCAGCCAAAAAGAAACCACACAAATCCTCAAAAAAACAATGGTCCGAATTCGTCCTCAACAACCCCGACATAGTAAAATGAAAAAAGAAAAAATGGAGCGCCGGCGTCACGCCGTCATAACACTGGCCCTCCTCCTCTCCGCACTCATACTCTCCTCCTGCGGCAACCCTCAGAAACACAAACAGTACGACCCCGCCAAGGTCAACTTCACCGCCTCCGTCAACCCCCTCTTCGACGGACACCTCTACCCCTCCCTCATCCTCGCCCTCAACCAGCAAAGCTCCCCCCTCCCCAATGCCGGCGGAGCCCCCTCCCTCCACTCCCCCAGTCCCCTCTCCGTCACCGCCCCCTCCAACAACGCCGTCCTCCGCATCGTCGTCGACTCCTCCGACCTCAACTACGTCACCATCCTCCAGGAAATACTCCCCGTCCGCGGACAAACCTACACCTTCCACCCAGCCGTCAAATGGAAATACGACCGCCTGCGCCTCGTTCGACAGCACCGACCTCTCGACCTCACCCTCACCTGCTACATCAACGACGAAGAAACCGACATCCGCAACCTCCACATCGACATCCGCTCCGTCAACGAATGCCCCCTCTCCTTCCGCCACAACAACCAACCCAACAATAACAATAACAACATCGTCGACACACGCTTCCTCTTCGCCGCCTACGTCAACGAGGAGCACCCCCAGATCCCGCAGATCCTCTCCGACGCCCTCTCGCAGGGCATCGTCTCCCGTTTCCAGGGCTACCAGGCCGGCACCAAAGCCGACGTCCAGAAACAGGTCCTCGCCATTTGGCACAACACACTCCTCCGCGGCATCTCCTACTCATCCATCTCCTGCACCTCCAACCCCTCTCCTACCACCAACGTACAGCACATACGCTTCTTCGACGAAGTATGGAACACCCGCCAGGCCAACTGCATCGACGCCTGCGTCTACTTCGCCTCCATTCTCCGCAAAATAGGCCTCCGCCCCGTCATCTTCGTCGAACCCTGCCACGCCTACCTCGGCTACTACACCGACAAAAAACAAAAAAACATCGCCCTCCTCGAAACCACCGTCACCTCCTGGGTCAACTACCCCGAACTCCTCCGCAACCTCGACCCCGACGGCTACATCCCCGAACAACAACTGCTCAAAATATCCAAATACCTCTCCCCATCCCAAATCGACGACTACAACAACCGCCGCATCACCACCGACCAGCTCCTCATCCTCCTCTCTACCGCCCTCTTCGAAAAAGCCTCCTCCTACAACCTCGAAACCTACAACAACAACCGCCAGCACTTCCAAGACCCCGACGCCATCACCTTCCAGCAACTCGACATCGAAACCCTCCGCCAAACCGTCCAACCCATCATCTGACACCCCCTCCTCCCTTCCACCCTCACACCTCCTCCTTTCCACCCACCCACCACCCACCCGAGAGGTGTCCAATTCGTCCGTTCTTATATTGTTCTTATATAGTT
>DGTB01000062.1:11933-14179 GCA_002394185.1 Bacteroidales bacterium UBA4347
AACAATATAAAAACAATATAAGAACGGCCGTATTGGACACCTATTGGGTGGGGGGTCGGTGGCGGTACGGGAATGCAAACTTTGAAAAAAAATTTGGCCATGTCCCAGTTCTTTTGTATTTTTGCATTTTATTTGTGACGTTAACTGGATTTGTAAAAAATAGATATAGAATGAAAAAGATTGTACTGTTGATGGCGATGGTCACGCTGCTGCTGCCTTTGCAGGCCCAGATGGGCGAAAGGCTGCTGAACCGGCGCTACCAGAATGAGATCCGCGATTCGCTGACGCAGGTGATGCTCGAACGTCAGCGCGACATGCAGCGCTATGCCGAGCAGACACTGGTCGCTCTGCCCAACGACGAAAAGCTCTACGACGAAAGCTATATCACCGTCGTGGCAGACCTGATCGACACCTTCTACGACGACGGCCGCATGCGACTGGACCTTGTGTACCGCCTGAGCTACAACTGCAAGCACCTCGAGGGCTGGACGGACGACTACCCCCTGGGGGCGTACGACGTGGACTCGTCGAACTCCTGCCGCGCCATCTGCAACCTCACCCGCGCTTTCATGCAGCACACGCTGGCGGACGTCTTCGAACCCGGCAAAGAGGTCGAAATCATCATCTCCTCCTCGGCCGACGGTACGGAATTCTCCACAACCATACCCTACGACGGCCGCTACGGCGACTTCCGCTATTGCCCGGTGGTCTTCAACGGCGAGCGGCTGAGGCTGTCGGTGGACCGCACAACAGGCATCAACAACAACTGCCAGCTGGCCTACCTCCGCGCCCAGAGCGTTCGCGCCTTCCTCGAGGAGAACATCCCCGTCCTGCGACAGACCCACAACAACTACCGCTACGTAACGCAGTCGTACAAAGACTCCGTCAACACGCACTACTACCGCCGCTCGAGCATCGAGATGCGCATCAACGACGTCTTCCACGAAACCGTGGAACGCATGCAGCGTCAGCGGATGCAGGACGACTTCGTGGATGTGAACATCCCCGTAACGACCCACCGCAGCCCCAACACCTACGTCCTCATCATAGCCAACGAGCACTACAATGCCGAGTTGATTCCCGACGTGCCCTTTGCGCAGAACGACGGCGAAGTGGCAAAAGCCTACTTCGTGAAAGCCCTCGGCGTACCCGAGCGGCAGGTGAAACTGCTCCAGGACGCCACCAAGGCGGACATCGAGCAGGAGGGCATCCACTGGCTTAAGGACCTGGCACATGCCGTTGCCGGCAAGGGCGGTGAACAGGCACAGCCCCTGGCGGAATTCATCATCTACTATGCCGGCCACGGCTTCACCGACCTCGACAACGTGGCCTACCTCCTCCCCAACGGCATCAACACCGAGGACATCGACGCCCTCCAGCCCGGCAAGGGCGGCGGATGCTCCCTCTTCGGATGCAAGAAAAAGAAGAAAGAGGCCGACACCGTCAACTACGACATCGTCCTCAGCAAAAAAGAGACACGCCGCCTGGCCGACCAGTGCCTCTCCATCGACGCCCTGTGCGCAGCCTTCAACACCAAAACCGTACCGGTGAAAAACCTGACGGTCATCATCGACGCCTCCTTCGACGGCAACGGCCGCGACGGCAAACCCATAGTCCGTGCCGACCGCAACAAGGACGAGAAAAAGAAACGCCGCAAAGCCTCGCTCCGCAGCGACGCCGTTGTGCTCCTCGCCGCCGAATACGACAAAACGGCCTTCGCCTTCAACCGCTTCGAGCACGGATTCCTCACCTACTTCCTCCTCAAGGAAGTGAAGGACCAGAAGGACCACTTCTTCCAGCTGGACTACCAGGACATCTACGAAGACGTGGAGCGCAAGCTGAACAAGGAGAGCGCCCTGCAGAACAAGTGGCAGGAGATTTCCGGCATCGCCGGCGGCCGCTACAAAGACGGCTGGCAGCGAATGAAATTCGAAAACAAATAAACAAAAAAAATAAAAAACAACTATGGATAAACTGATCATCACAGCCGCCATCTGCGGCGCCGAAGTCACCAAAGAGCAGAACCCCAATGTGCCCTACACCGTAGAGGAAATCGTGCGCGAAGCCAAGAGCGCCGTCGATGCCGGCGCCGCCATCGTCCACCTCCATGTCCGCGAGGACGACGGCACCCCCACGCAGAACCACAAGCGCTTCCAAGAGTGCACCGAGGCCATCCTCAAAGAGTGCCCCAACGTCATCCTTATCCCCAGCACCGGCGGTGCCGTGGGCATGACCCCCGACGAGCG
>DGTB01000149.1 GCA_002394185.1 Bacteroidales bacterium UBA4347
GTGGTGAGCATCGGTTCTACTGGTGCCCACTCCTCGGGCACGCTATAGGGCGCCGCATAGGCGGCATCGGCCATTTGGTCTTCATAGTCGGCGAGCCAGGCCCCGAGATTGTCGGCGAGGCGTTCGGCATCGATATTCCCCTCGGTAGAATAGCCCAGTACCGGTCCGGCGCAGTCGTCGCCGGCCACGATGACGAAACCGCCCCCCGGATTGTTGACCAGATAGAGCGGCGGCACGCCCTGTGCCCTACGGCCCTGCGCCATGCTGCGCTCAGTTTGAGATACGGAGAGCTGGCCCTTTACAGCCACGCCGTGACGGGAAAGGAACTGTGCTGCCACCTGCAGCGCCCTGCTGCTGCTTATGGGAGCAGCGGCGGCCACTGTGCAGAGGCACCATATAGATAAGGTATAAATAATACGTTTCATGGGCACAAAAGTAATAAAAAAAAGTGACACGCCCAACGTATCACCTTTTTTAAGGAAAATTATCATTCAGCGCCGGGTGAGGGCTGGGAGGGCCGTATGCACAGGTCGAGTTCCACATCGCCCATTCGGAGCGGGTCGTAGACCACCTGCCGCGCCTTCTGCCCGGAGATGAGGAGCACCCGCCTCGTGTCGTAAAACTGCTGAATATTTTTCATGTCGAGGTAGGCCCCATCGGTGAGGAACGCCTCGAACGACTGCAGCAAGTCGAGCTGTGAGAGGCGCGCGTTGTCCGTCTGCTGGCGGTAGAGCGAGCCGCTGGTGTCGGCGCGTACCGTCTTGCCCTGCAGCGACGCTGCCACGCCCGAGATATCCTCCATGAGCGCCAGTTGCGTCTGGAGGAGTTCGTTGATGCCCACATTCACGGCGTTGGCCGCCATCTGCCGCGGCAGTTCGGTTCCGTTTCTCGTCTTCACGGCGATGACGCCGTTGAAGCGGGCCCACTCCGATGCGATGTCCTCTATGCAGCTGCCGTCGGGGATGCACTCCTCGGGCACGAGGAGCACCCCCTTGGCCGACGAGCGCATCACCCAGTCGTAGAGGGTGATGAGGCGGTTGGTGTAGCGCTGCTGGTCGATGACATCGGCCACGAAGGAGTGTATCTCGCCGTCGATGAACGGATAAGCCTTGAAGACATAAGGATGGGCACCGTGGGCATAGGGAGTGACACCCTGCGCCAGGACATGGCCGAAGGGCGTAAGGAAGTAATAGTGCCACTGCTCGGGACTGTGGCGGAAGAAGCTGAGCGGAGCGTCGGGTGCCGACGCCGGCGCCGCAGGATAGAACGGTTCCTCCACCCTATAGAGCTCGCCCGTGGCAGCATTGTGGCAGAGGAGCCCCGGATGCGTCTCCCTGCGCCAGAGCTCGATGACCCTGCAGCGCGCCGCCTGGCCCGGCCGGAAGAAGTCGGCCGGCTGCCGCTGCCACCCCATTTGGTCGGTCATGGCCGCGAGGCGGTCGTTGTAGGAAGCCGGTGCATAGCACTTGCTGAGGAACTCCGTCTGGGGGCGGTTGGCCGCGAAGAGGGCGAGCAAGGACTGGAAGGAGATATCGTGCAACTGTCCCACCACCTCGACGTCCCATCCCCGGCAGTCGGTGCTGAGGGTATCGAAGAAGAAGCGGTCGGGCGGCACGATGTCGGTCCAGCAGTCGTGTCGTCCGCGCCGCACGCCGTAGCTCTTGCGCAGCACCGCCAGCCCCGAGATAAGAAACTCCTCGAGTGTGCGCGCGTGCAGCTCGTCGGCGCGGTTCAGTTGGCGGTTGGCCTCCAGCACAGCAGTCATCACCTCTGCCAGCGGCTGCTCGTCGGCATCGCGCGCCCGGCACACCAGCGGTGCGCTCTGCTGGCGGTAGAGTCCCAGCACACTTCGCACCAGTCGGCGTATGAGGTTGTTCTTGAGCGGCTCGCTGCCCTGCATGCGTATGTACTGCTCTTCGGGCATCCACTTGCCCTCCACGCACACGCGGTCGCTCCACTGGTCGCCATAGCAATAGCGTTTGCACCGCTGCCGCGACGTTCTGAAAGGCTCCAGGGCGCTCCAGTGGGCGAGTGCCACCCTGAGCAGGTCGGTCCGGCAGGGAAAAGGCGAAAAAGAAGGATTCATGTTCATTTCTCAAAAAAGCAAATTTGATGTTTCGGCAAATATACGTATCCGTTTCGCAGGGGGGATGACATTTTGGTAAAGGTAGCCACTGATAGCACCACTTTTTTTGGGGTGACGACAGAAGAAAAAAGAAAGAAAAATATTTCTTTTTATGGCAAGTGTAAACCTATTTGTTTCAATGCCGCAAGTGTCTGTATCGTATATGTTTACACATTTTTCGATTTAACATATTTTATTTCCATTTTGGGCAAAATAATGATAAATTTGCAACAAAAACGAAGGAGGACGCCCACCAAAAATTACAATAAGACACAAAACAATAACTAAATATGAACAGAGAAGCAATTTCCATCGGAGAGATGATCAGGCAAGTCCTGAAAAAGAAAAAGAGAACCGTGGTTTGGTTCGCGGAAGAGTTGTCGTGCAGCCGTACAAACATCTACAAGATCTTTGCCAAGCACTCCATCGACACATACGACTTGCTGCGGATATCCAAGATTCTGGAATATGACTTCTTTCAAGTTTACAGCGAAGAGCTGAAAAAACAAAAAGGAAAGGCATAGCGGCATAAAGGCGGAGAAAGCATCTCCGCCTTTTTTTGTGTGGAAAAATTTGGCCTCTTCGCCATAATGTTGTACTTTTGTATCGATTTATATACAACCCAAAGATGAGGATGAAGAGGATAATCGGCATGAAGCGCCTTGCGGCTGGAGCCCTGCTGCTCGTGTGCTGCTGGGCCTGCGGTCCACACCAAGCCAGGATACACGAGATAGTGATGGACAAGGAATCCATCCTCAAGAACGGTGAGCCCTACACGGGAGAGGTGTGGAGCGACGACGGCAAGTCGTTCTGCCTGACCACCCGCAATGGCGAGCTGACCCGTTTTGTGATGTACCATC
>DGTB01000048.1 GCA_002394185.1 Bacteroidales bacterium UBA4347
GAACAATATGTAAACAATATAAAAACAATATAAGAACGGCCGTATTTGGGGCGTATGGGGTGGGTATCGGGTGGTATACAATAATTGATTGGGTTTTGCGTTATGGGGATGATGAAAGGTTTGAAATACATTCTGTTATTTGTGTTGTGCGGGCTGCAGGCATCGGTTTGTGCCCAGGGCACTTTATGTGTCAGCGAGCTGCTTTTTCAGCCTCGCAGCGGCGAGGCTGAATATTTGGAGCTATACAATGCCGGGAGTGCGGCAGTGGAGCTGTCTGATTTAGTGATTGTCAGGTGGGTGGGTGATACTTTGGGCGCTCGCTATGCGTTGCCGCAGTATACGGTGGCGCCGCACGACTATGTGGTGCTGACGAAGGATGCCGCTTCGGTTGCGGCCAACTTCCGTGTGAAATTCGCGTCGAAGATGTTGGAATGCTCATTGCCGACTTACCCCAATGATGGAGGAAGTGTAGTGTTGGCCCTGGCGGATGGTGTTGTGGTTGAGAAGTTTGACTATGCCCCATCGATGCATGGCCGCCTGCTCAGAAACAAGGCCGGGGTGGCTTTGGAGCGGCGGCGTTTCGATGTGGATTGCAATGCGGAAGGCAATTGGTTTTCGGCCTCATCGACGTCAGGATATGGTACGCCGACATGCGAGAATTCGCAGAGTCAGGAGTGGCTCGTCGAGGAGACTGCTTTTGGTTTTTCGTCCTCTTTGGTTTCGCCTGACGGCGATGGCTATCAGGATGAACTTGTGATTGATTATCAGTTGGAAAACAATGATGTATATGGCCAGATTGCCATATACGACGCCCGTGGAAACCGTGTGTGTAGGCTGCTGAACGACGGCCTTTTGGGCACGCACGGCGAGATTGTATGGGATGGGACCGGCGACGGTGGGGAACGTTTGACGAGTGGTCGTTATGTAATCTATATTGACCTTTATGACCTGCATGGGAGCAAGCAGGTTGTCAAACGGACGATTTCTGTTGTGTATTAGTTTATAGTGCAGCCGTGGTCTGGTAGAGTCGCTGCAGGAGAGCCTCGACGAGGATGGTGTTGGCGCTGTCGGCGGGCTGGAGGGTGCGGCTGATGCAGTCGTAGTGCCAGTGGCCTTCGGGAAGGACCAGGTTGAGGCAGTTTTTGTCGGAGTGCATGGCGAACTGTCGGCGCTCCAAGTATTTTGTTCCAAGTATGTTACGGCTGAACGGGAAGGCCTCGGGGGAGAGGCCGAGCTGGCAGAGGAGTGTGGCCGCGAGGTCGCTCTGGCTGCAGAGTCGGTCGACGGTTTTGGCCTGGCGAACGGCGCCGCCCATCCAGAGCATGGGTATGCGGGAGACGGCGACGTCGGAGGTGGGCTGCCCTTCGGTGAAGGGGATGCCGTGGTCGGGGACGATGACGACCAGGAGGCTGTCCCAGAGGGGTGTGGCTTTGAGGCCGTCGATGAAGGCGCCGAGGCAGGAGTCGGTGTAGGCGAAGGCGTTGCGCTTGTAGTCGTCGAGGCGGTGGAGGGGCACCTCCCAGGGCTCATGGCTGCTGAGTGTCAGCGCGGCGGTGAAGAAGGGCCGCTCGGAGGGGATGAGTGCGGGCTGCAGCAGGTGCTCGTCTGGCACGCCCCAGGCGCTGGTGTAGAGCGCGGAGGGGAAGGCGTCGCCGCCGAGGACGGTGGTGAAGCCCGTCTCGGAGAGGTACATGCGCATATTGGTGAAGTCGATGTCGCCTCCGTAGGCTATTTTTGTGGCGTATCCGGCGTTGCGGAGCGAGGAGGCTATGGAGGGGAGGTTGCGGCAGAGATCGGGCCTCTTGACCAGCGTTGTGGTGGGCAGACCGAGCCATCCGCTGAGCACGGAGACGATGCCGCGGTCGGTACGGTAACTGTTGGCGTAGCAGTTGGAGAAGTAGACACCCTCCTGCATGTAGCGGTGCAGGTTGGGGGCCACGGTGTCGGAATCGACCATGCCGAGTCCGGCGCCTTCCCAGATGATGAGCAGGACGTTGGGGCGCGGGGTGGAGAGGAGGGTGTCGGCGAGGGTGGTGTCCGGGGCGAAGGCGTCGCCGAGGAGGGCGTCGACCTCGCTGTCGGGCATGGTTTGGAACTCGCGGGAGAGGTCCTGGACCTTGAAGAGGGAGTGGAAGATGTTGAAGGTGGGGTTGAGTGCGGCGTGATTGCAGAAGGGGTGCTGTGAGAAGTAAGCGTAGGAAGGGTTGGCCGTGGACTCGGAGAGGCCTCCGCGCATGCCGAGGAACATCAGTGCCACTGTCGGCAGTACCCACAGGCAGTGCCAGAAATGGCGCGCTTGGCCCAGCTCTTTTGGGGTGGCGTGGCGCAGGCGGCGGTAGTAGTGGAAGGCTATGAGACCGACGACGAGGAAGGCCAGGAGGGTGGCCCAGAGGGGCAGGCTGGCGAGCATGTCGCGTGGTTTGGCGGCATAGATGAGGTCGTTGGCGTCGAGTTTGGCGCCCCAGAAACTATAAAGGATAGTGTCGGCAACAAAGATAAGTGCCAGAATGATGGCTACCAGGATGTAGTAGGGCATCAACACTTTGCGTAGCGGAAAGCGTTTGAAAAAGTAGCTGACGAGCAGGATGAGCGTGGGTAAGAGCAAGAGGTAACAGGCGGTGGCGATATCGAGTCTGAGACCGTGCCACAGCGAGGCCACGCAGGAGAGGAAGGGGGCGCCGTCGGCGTGGGAGAGGTTGAAGAGCATGAAGACCACCTTCTGTGTGACAAACATCAGGATGAGTGTCGCGAAGAGGCGAAGGAGGGTCTTGATTCTCATGTGTTAGTCCTGTTTTTTGTCCAGCTGGCAGTAGATGGAGTTGTTGGAGAGGAACTCAGGGACGATGTCCTTCATTTTGGCTACAATCTTCATGTCGTCCATGGTTCCGAGGATGTTCCACAACTCGTTGTATTCGCGGTCCACGTCCTCCACCTCGTAGCGGCGCACTTGGGCATGCATGATTTTGGGGTGGTAGGTGGGGATGGTGTTCTCCTTGGTGGCGAGGAGCTCTTCGTAAAGCTTTTCACCTGGGCGGAGGCCGATTTCCTTGATCTGGATGTTGGGCATGCCGGAGAGCTGTATCATCTTGCGGGCCATGTCGTAGATTTTGACAGGTTTGCCCATGTCGAAGACAAAGATGTCGCCGCCCTCGCCCATGGCGCCGGCCTCGAGGACGAGGTTGCAGGCCTCGGGGATGGTCATGAAGTAGCGGATGATGTCCTTGTGGGTGACGGTGAGGGGGCCGCCGGCAGCGAGCTGTTTCTTGAAGAGAGGTATGACGGAACCGTTGGAACCCAGGACGTTGCCGAAGCGTGTGGTGACGAAGTGGGTCTGCTCGGTGGATCGGCTCTGGATGTAGATTTCGGCCATGCGCTTGGTGGCGCCCATGACGTTGGTGGGGTTGACGGCCTTGTCGGTGGAGATCATGACGAACTTCTGGACGCCGTACTTGATGGAAAGGTCTGCGAGGTTGCGGGTGCCGAAGACGTTGATGTAGACGGCCTCGTAGGGGTTTTCCTCCATGAAGGGCACGTGCTTGTAGGCGGCGGCGTGGTAGACGAGGTTGGGGTGGAAGGTCTCAAACACTTGTTCCATGCGCTCGCGGTCCTTGACGTTGGCGATGACGAACTCCATGCGGTCGAGGTTGTCGTGGTAGGTGTTTTTGAGTTCGAACTGGAGGTCGTACATGGGGCTTTCGGCCTGGTCGAGCATGATGACCTTTTTGGGCTGGTAGGTCATGAGTTGGCGGCAGATTTCGGAGCCGATGGAGCCTGCGGCGCCGGTGACGAGGATGACCTTGTCGACCACCTCGCGGACGATGTTGACGTTGTCGAGGCGGATGCTTTCGCGTTCGAGGAGGTCTTCGATTTTGATGTCCTCGATCTGGTTGGCAGAGAAGGAACCGTTGATCCACAGGCGTGCGTGGGGTACGGCCTTGACGGTCATGCCGAGGTCGAGGGCCTTGTTGGTGATGGCCTGCTTGTGGAGGGGTCGGATGGTGGGGATGGCGATGATGAGCTGCTGGATCTTCTTGCTCTGGATGAATTTCTCGTTGAGAACGGTACGGGCGCGCATGACGGGGACGCCGTCGAGTTCCTGGTTGACCTTGGACATGTCGTCGTCGATGAAGGCCACGACGCGGTACTGGTAGGAGGCTTCCTGCTTGAGGGCGTTGTGGGCGATGATGCCTGCGGCGCCGGCGCCGTAGATGAGCACGTTGACCGTGGGACGGCGGCGGCGGAAGAACTCGTTGTAGACGCGCTGCATGAGGAGGCGCGAGATGATCATCAGCATGCCGAGGATGAGGTAGAGGGTGAGCGACTCGCGGTAGGAGAGGAGGTAGACGGAGGAGATGATGGGGGGATTGAACTGGTTGTTGACGAAGTTGGTGATCCAGCACAGGGTCAGGGGTCCGATGGTGGAGATGATGATTTTATAGATGTCGGTAATGCCGGCGTGGCGTATGATGCCGCGGTAGGAGCCGGAGACGAGGAAGAAGATGACCGTCAGCATCAAGGACCAGATGAGCTTGACGAGGACGCCGCGGGTGGTGATGTCGGCAAGGCCGTAGACACGGAAGGCCTCCATGAGGAAGAAGGCGGCGACGAACAGGGCCACGTCCATCAGGAGGATGGCGGACTGGGGGATGGTGGAGTGGCGATACTTCTTTACGAGCCAAAAGGATAATTTTTTGAACATGGGCGAATGGTTTTTAAAGTCTGGCGTCGATGATGTTGCGTGGCAGTACTCCTTTGACATCGTAGACCACGGCGGGCTGGGGGGCCAGTGCGCGGACATCGACGGAGGAGAACTCGTTGTGCGCCACGGCGAGGATGACGGCGTCGAATGAATGGTTTTTGTTTTCTGGTAATTGATGGACGACCTCGATGCCGTATTCGGCACGGGCTCGTTCGGGGTTGACCCAGGGGTCGAGGACTGTGATGTTGGGAGTGTATTCGTGGAGGGTATGGTAGATGTCGATGACTTTGGTGTTGCGGATGTCGGGGCAGTTCTCCTTGAAGGTGAAACCGAGGATGAGGATGCGGGCGTCCTTGACGGGTACGCCCTTGAGGTTCATCTGCTTGATGGTCTGGTTGGCCACGTAGGCCCCCATGGAGTTGTTGAGGCGACGGGCGTTGCTCATGACGCGCGGCAGGACGCCGTAGAGTTGGGATTTCTCGATGAGGTAGTAGGGGTCGACGGAGATGCAATGACCGCCCACGAGGCCGGGGCGGAGGCGAATGAAGTTCCACTTGGAGGCTGCGGCGTCGAGGACATCGTTGGTGTCGATGCCCATGGCGTTGAAGATTTTGGCCAGCTCGTTGACGAAGGCGATGTTGACGTCGCGCTGGCTGTTTTCGATGATTTTGGAGGCTTCGGCCACGCGGATGGAGGGAGCTTTGTGGGTGCCGTTGAGGAGGACGGAGTTGTACATGGCGTCGATGAGGTCGGCGGCCTCGGGGGTGGAGCCCGAGGTGACCTTGCGGATGGTTTCGACGCGGTGTTCCTTGTCGCCGGGGTTGATGCGCTCGGGGCTGTAGCCGGCGTAGTAGTCGGAGTTGAGGCGGAAGCCTGTGAGGCGTTCGATGACGGGGAGGCATTCCTCCTCGGTGACGCCGGGGTAGACGGTGCTCTCGTAGATGACGATGTCGCCGCGGGAGATGACCTTGCCCACCACCTCGGAGGCGCCGACGAGGGGCCGGAGGTCGGGGCGGTTGTTGTCGTCGACGGGCGTGGGCACGGCGACAATGTAGACGTTGCAGTCTTTGATATCGTCCAATGAAGAGGTGCAGCGGAAGCCGTGGTTGTGGATGGCGTCCTGCAGCAGGGAGTCCTCCACCTCGAGGGTGGCGTCGTGGCCGTGGTTGAGGGCGTCGACGCGGGCGGCGTTGATGTCGAAGCCGAGGGTGGGGAATTTGGTGGAGAAGAGGCGTGCCAGAGGGAGGCCTACGTAGCCGAGGCCCACCACACATATCTTTATGTCACTCAGTTTAATCATATCAGCGAAGCAACGGTTTCTATTTCTTCATCGGTCATATAGGGGTGCATGGGGAGGGAGAGGACGGTGCGCGAGAGCTCGTCGGCCACGGGGCAGGGGGCCTGGTTGAGATGGGCGAAAGCCGTCTGGCGGCTCATGGTGTGGGGGTAGTAGACCATGGCGGGGACGCCGGCGGCTTTGAGGCGGGCCTGCAGGTCGTCGCGGTTTTCGGTCTGTAGGGTGTATTGTGCCCAGGAGGAGGTGTAGCCTTCCGGCACAACGGGCGTTTGAACCTTGCCCGCGAGGAGTTGGCTGTATTTCGCGGCCACGCGGTTCACGGCCTTCAGTTCGTCGTCGAAGTGGCGCAGCTTGACCTGCAGGATGGCGGCCTGGAGGGTGTCGAGGCGCGAGTTGAGGCCGAGGCGCACGTTGTCGTACTTGTCGGTGCCTTTGCCGTGGACGCGGAGGGAACGCAGCAGGTCGGCATAGCGGTCGTCGTTGGTGAAGAGTGCGCCACCGTCGCCGTAGCATCCGAGGGGTTTGGCCGGGAAGAAGGAGGTGGTGGCGATATCGCCGAAGGAGCAGGCGCGTTTGCCGCGGATGCTGCCACCGAAGCCCTGGGCGCCGTCCTCGATGAGGGGAAGGCTTTTTTGACGGCAGAAGTCGACGATGGCGTCGTAGTCGGCCGGAAGGCCGAAGAGGTCCACGGCGATGACGGCTGCGGGGTGCAGGCCGTTGTTGAGTGCCTGCTGCCATTTGCGTTCGAGGTCGGCGGCATCCATGTTGAAAGACTTGTCGTCGACGTCGACGAAGACGGGCACGAGGTTGAGGATGGCGGGAGCCTCGGCGGTGGAGAAGAAGGTGAAGTCGGGCACAAAGACAGCGTCGCCGGGTTTGAGACCGAGGGCGCGCAGGGCGAGCCAGAGGGCGTCGGTGCCGTTGGCGCAGGAGATGCAATGTTTCATGTCCACGTAGGCGGCCAGTTGTTGCTCCAGTTCGGCCACCTGGGGTCCCATGATGTAGGCTCCCGAGGCTGCTACGTTGAGCATGGCCTGGTCCATTTCGGCCTTCATGGCCTCATATTGTCTATGTAGATCGCGGAACTGCATGGCTGGTTATTCTTCTACTTTTCCGATGATTTTGGCGGGCACGCCGGCCACGATGGCGTAGTCGGGCACGTCCTTGGTCACCACGGCGCCGGCACCCACCAGGGCGTGGCGGCCGATGGTGTGGCCGCAGACGATGGTAGCGTTGGCTCCGATGGAGGCGCCCTCGCGAACGAGGGTGCGCTCGTAGTGGCCGTTGGCGGGGCGGTCGAGGCGCGGCATGAGCACGTTGGTGAAGACGCAGCTGGGGCCGAGGAAGACGTTGTCCTCAATTTCGACGCCCTCGTAGACCGAGACGTTGTTCTGAATGCGGACGCCGTTGCCGATGCGGACGTTGGGTCCGATGTTGACGTTCTGTCCCAGGGAGCAGCGTTCGCCCAGTACGGCGCCTTTTTGGATGTGGCAGAAGTGCCACACCTTGGTGCCGTTGCCGAGGATTACGCCGTCGTCGACGTAGGAACTTTCGTGTATGTAGGGTGCTTGTTCTACCATCCGAAGGGGTGTTGGGTGAGTGGGAGTTTTGCCATGGGGTGATAGTCGCCCTTGAGGCCGATGGGCTCGGCATGGCGTATGTCGTAGACGGTCTGGATGCACTCCTTGGCTTCGGAGATGCGGAATCCGCGACCGGCGAGGATTTCCTCGTAGGAGCGAGTGTGGAGGTCGGTGAAGCCGTTGCTGAACTCGAAGTCGGCGCCGTCGACGGTGATGGCGCGGTAGGAGGTCTTGCCGGCTTCGACGGCTTCCTTGGGCAGGTGGTCGCCGTTGATGCTGAGGAAGTAGCGCACGCGGGCCTGCTTCAGTTCAAGATAGCCTGCCACGCGGTCGTGGCTGGCTATGTGCACGATGCTTTTCTGCACGGGGCCGAAAATCCATTGCAGCATGTCGTAGAAGTGGACGCCGATGTTGGTGGCCACGCCGCCGCTCTTCTGCACCTGGCCTTTCCACGAGGTGTAGTACCAGTAGCCGCGGGGGGTGATGTAGGCGAGGTCGACATCGTAGACCTTGTCCTTGGGGCCTTCGAGCACTTGCTTGCGGAGGGCGATGACCGAGGGGTGCAGGCGCAGCTGGAAGATGGTGTAGGCCTTGTGACCGGTCTCGTTCTCGATCTGCTCGAGGGCATCGATGTTCCAGGGGCTCAGTACCACGGGTTTCTCGCAGATGACGTCGGCGCCGAGGCGGAGGCCGTAGCGGGTGTGGGCGTCGTGGAGGTAGTTGGGCGAGCAGACGGTGAGGTAGTCGATGTTGGTTCCCTTGGCCTTGACCAGGTTGTTGTGGCGGTCGAAGAGTTCCTGCTCGGTGAAGAAGGAGGCGTGGGGGAAGTAGCTGTCGATGATGCCTACGGAGTCGTTTTTGTCGTAGGCGGCAATGAGGTTGTTGCCGGTCTCTTTGATGGCTTTGAGATGGCGTGGAGCGATGTAGCCTCCAAGTCCAATGAGCACAAAATTTTTCATCTATTTCTTGTAATATTATTGATACATATGGTGAGACTGTCGGTCCAGTAGGGGACCGAGCGGTGGAACGTCTGTTTGTATTTTGTTTTGTCCAGCACCGAGTAGGCGGGGCGCTTGACGGGGCTGGGGAATTCGTCGCTGTGGCAGGGGAGGATGTTGCAGGAGGTGTGGCCGCTTTGGCGGGCGATTTCTTTGGTGAAGTCGAACCAGCTGCACACGCCCTCGTTGCTGAAGTTGAAGATGCCCTGGTGCTGGAGGTAGGACCCTTCCTCGACGATGTCGAAGATGGCGCGGGCGAGGTCGCCGGCGTAGGTGGGGGTGCCCACCTGGTCGAACACCACCTTCAGCTCGGGTCTTGTGGCGGTGAGGTTGAGCATGGTGAGGAGGAAGTTCTTGCCGTACTCGCTGTAGAGCCAGGAGGTGCGGAAGATGATGTGTCGGCAGGCTGCGGCTGCTTGTTCGCCGGCCAGCTTGGTGCGGCCGTAGGCTCCGGTGGGGTTCACGGGTTCTGCCTCGGTGCATGGGGTGTTGTTGCGGTTGCCACCGAAGACGTAGTCGGTGGAGATGTGGATCAGGGTGCCGTCCACCTGGTGCATGGCCTCGGCGAGGTTGGCCACGGCCACGGCGTTGACACGCAGGGCTGTCGCCTCGTCGCTCTCGGCGCGGTCCACGTTGGTATAGCCTGCACAATTGACTATCAATTGGATGCTGTGCTCATTCACGAAAGACAATACAGTATCTTTCGATGTAATATCGAGTTCGGCCACATCGGTAAACAGCCAAGAGTGCTTCGACTGTGGTGCCAGCAAGCGCATGTGGGTGCCTAATTGTCCGTTGGATCCAGTGACCAGAATATTCATTTTAGAAAGGACTTGTAAATTCGTCGAATTTAGGATGATGGCTGTCCTTTTCGGAAAGAAGGACTTTGTCGGAGGGGAGTCGCCAGTTGATGGCCAGCGTGGGGTCGTCCCAGGCGATGGCGCCTTCGGCTTCGGGATGGTAGTATTCGTCGCATTTATATTGGAACACCACCTCGTCGCTCAGCACGGAGAATCCGTGGGCCATGCCTTTGGGGAGGAATAACTGTCGATGATTCTCTCCGCTCAGCTCTACGGACACATGGCGTCCATAGGTGGGGGAACCACGACGGATGTCGACAGCGACGTCGAGTACCGTCCCCTGCACCACGCGAACCAGTTTGGCTTGCGCAAAGGGCGGTTTCTGGAAATGCAGACCGCGGAGTACGCCGTAGTGCGATTTGGACTCGTTGTCTTGTACAAAGGTGACATTGATGCCGGTCTGCTCGGCGAAGTCCTTGGCATTGAAACTTTCGAAAAAGTATCCACGCGCGTCGCCAAACAGTCGGGGCTCAATGATTTTTACCCCCTCTATTTCAGTATCAACCACGTTCATGTTCAATCATTTTCAATAGGTACTGTCCGTATTGGTTCTTGGACATGGGTTGGGCTACACGGCGGATGTCGTCGTCCGACAGCCATCCCATTTCGTATCCGATGCTTTCCAGGCAGGCTACTTTCAATCCCTGGCGCTTTTCGATGACCTCGATGAATGTCGATGCTTCGGCCAAAGAGTCGTGGGTGCCGGTGTCAAGCCAGGCAAAACCACGCCCCATTAACTGCACGCTGAGTTCGCCGTCTTTCAGGAATTCCTGGTTTACGGAAGTGATTTCCAGCTCGCCGCGGGCACTGGGCTTGATGCTCTTGGCCACCTGCACCACCTTGTTGGGGTAGAAGTAGAGGCCCACGACGGCATAGTTCGACTTGGGCTTTTTGGGTTTCTCTTCGATGGAGAGCACCTTGCCGTTGGCGTCGAACTCCGCCACGCCATAGCGCTCGGGGTCGGCTACCCAATAGCCGAAGACGGTAGCTCTGCTGTTTTTCTCAGCCGATTCCACCGCGTTGCGCAGCATCTTGCTCAAGCCGTTGCCGTGGAAGATGTTGTCGCCTAACACCAGGCATACCGAGTCGTTGCCAATGAATTCTTCGCCGATGATGAAAGCCTGTGCCAGTCCGTCTGGCGAGGGTTGCTCGGCATAGGTGAAGTGCACGCCGAAGTCGCTACCGTCGCCCAGCAGGCGGCGGAATCCCGGCAGGTCGTGCGGAGTGGAGATGATGAGTATGTCGCGAATGCCGGCAAGCATCAGCACCGAGATGGGGTAGTACACCATCGGCTTGTCGTAGATGGGGAGGAGCTGTTTGCTGACCCCTTTAGTAATAGGATAAAGGCGGGTGCCGGAGCCTCCCGCCAAAACAATACCTTTCATTCAGTATTCTTTATCTTGTTGTTTTACTTTTCTTTTGTGGCGTCGCTCTCTTCGCCGTAGCCATAGCCGTAACCGTAGCC
>DGTB01000076.1 GCA_002394185.1 Bacteroidales bacterium UBA4347
GAGATGGCCCGCGACGAGGCCCGCCACGGCAAAGCCCTCGAAGGTCTGCTGAACCGCTACTTCAACAAATAAGAAACAATGTCCTTCCGCAAGAACATATCCAAAGTACTCTTCCCGCTGACCTGCTGGTACGCGGTGGGGGTGCGCTTTCGCAATATGTTCTATGCCATGGGCATCATCAAACAGGAGGCTCCCCACATCACCACCATCGGTGTGGGGAACCTTTCCACCGGCGGCACCGGCAAGACCCCCCATGTCGAATACCTGCTGCGACTGCTTGCCGACCAATACCCCACAGCCATATTGAGCCGTGGCTACAAGCGCAAGACCAAAGGCTACGTCGAAGACGACGGCAGCCACGACCCGGCCCTGCTGGGCGACGAGCCCGCCATGATTGCCACCAAGTTTCCTCAGGTGAAAGTGGCCGTCTGCGAAAAGCGCCTTGAAGGGGTGCAACGCCTGATGACCCAGCCCCCCATTCCAGAAAAACCAGACGATTCGGAATCTCCGGAAAACCCGGAGCCTCCGGAAAAAACCGCCATTCCCCAGCTCATCGTGCTCGACGATGTCTTCCAGCACCGCCGCATCAAACCCAGCATCAACATTCTCCTCACAGAGTACAACCACCCCTACTACAACGACCACATACTCCCTTACGGCGACCTGCGCGAATTCAAGAGCGCCCGCTTCCGCGCCAACATAGTTATCGTCACCAAGTGCCCACCAGTGCTCAACCCCGTCGAGCGGCACAACATCGCCCATGACCTCGGCCTGCGGAACTACCAGAAGATATTCTTCTCTTACCTCGTCTACGGACAACCCACCACACTCGACGGTCACACCACCAACATCGACCTCAGTCGCATAGACAACGTCCTGGCCGTCACCGGTATTGCACACCCCGACACCTTCATCGCCGAGTTGCGTCAGCGCACACGCACACAACACCTTTCTTTCGCCGACCACCACGACTTCACAGCCAGCGACCTCGCACGCATCTCCAGCGCCTTCGACGCTCTGCCCGGATCCAACAAAATCATCATCACCACCGAAAAGGATGCCATGCGTCTGCATGGCAAGACCGGCAATCTGCCCGTCTACTACCTTCCCATTCAGGTGGCCTTCCACAAAGACAAAGACCTGGACTTCGACGCCATCATCGAGTCCACCGTTCGCGAGAACATTTCGTTCCTCAGCAAACTCAGCATCTGGAACTGATTCTCTACTTTATTTTTTTATATAACTCAGGAAATCCAAATCGATGCTCAAGCTCACAAAGGGCTTGAGAAGCCATGCCTTGGCCGTAATATCGTCGATACTCTGACCGGCCAACAGCACCTCGCCCGACTCATAGCCATCGGCAAGCACCTGATACTCGGCGATATTCATGCCCACCGTCAAATAGAAGAAATCCACAAAACGGAAGCTTGCTCCAACGTAGAAGTTCTTGAAGAGATTGCTACCACCGAAACCGACATAGACGCCGAGGTCGTAGGCAAAGTCCTGGTCAAAGCGCCGTATGGAACGCGACGTGCTGTCACTGCCAAGATGGTGCGTGTGGTTGAAGTATTTCGTCAAGTCCCACAGCATCACCGAAGCTCCTGTGACATAGTCGAACTCGATACTTCCCGCATTGCGGTTGGCAATGTAGCGCTCGCTGCTGGCGTTGAGGCGTATCTCCCATGCCGGAGTACGATAGAAACGCATGGCCACGCCCTGTATGGGGCGCACCTTCTTCTTGCGGTTGGTGGCCTGGGCCACACGCTCTTCGGCGGCTTTTGCACGCTCTTCGAGGTACTTGTTGGCCTCTTCCTTGCGCACATTCTCTAACTCGGCAATACGTACAATGGTCCGCAGCGAGTCTACCATGTGGATATAGTAGTTGCGCTCAGCCTCCAGTTTCTCTTTGTCCACTCCGTTGGCCGACAGGATTTCGCGATAGAACACCTCCTTCTCCTGCAGGGCTTTGAGGGCTGCCGTATCAGCCTCGCGACGCACCACCGTGTCGGTATGGTAGATGTGCAAAGTATCGGTATGGTAGAGACGCAGGGTGTCGGTACGGAGCACATAGACGGTGTCATGGACGGGCGATACCTGCGCTGTCACACGGGACAAAGCCTGCGTTTCAAGAACCTGTGGCGTAGCTGCCGGCGGCTCCCATTCTCCCGCCCCGGCATCGACAACGCTGTCGGCCACCGGAGCCACACGCAGGGTGTCCTGCGCCCGCAGCGGCAAACACAGCAACAAAGGCAACGCTATGAGCAGCAGTCTCTTCATTTCAAGACATCAATCATCTGGTCTACAGTCATGGTCTGCTGTGTGCCGTCGGTCATGTTCTTCAGGGTCACCGTGCCATCCTTCATCTCGCTCTCGCCCACGAAAGCCACGAAGGGCACCTGCTTGCGGTTGGCGTAGTCCATCTGCTTTTTCATCTTGGCGGCATCAGGATAGATGAGGGTCGAGATGCCCGCGGCACGCAGCCGTGCGGCGATGCCGATGCAGGCGGCTTGCTCGGCCGGGCCAAAGTTGATAAAGAGCACCGTGGCGGCCTGTGCCAGGTCGGCCGGGAAAGCATTCAACTCGTTGAGTACGTCATAGATACGGTCGGCACCGAACGAGATGCCCACTCCGCTCACGTCGGGCATGCCGAAGATGCCAGTCAGGTTGTCGTATCGGCCACCGCCGCAGATGCTACCAATCTGTACATCCTTGGCCTTCACCTCAAAGATGGCACCGGTGTAGTAGTTCAGTCCTCGCGCCAGCGTAAGGTCCAGTTCGACCTCGCAACGCGGCTTTGCCGCGCCGATGAGTCCGAAGAGCTCCTTCAGCTCGGCGGCACCCTGCCTGCCGACTTCCACGTTGGCAAACATGGCCTCCAGGGCGGCAATCTTCTCCTCGGCGCTACCCGCGAGGGCAAACACCGGGTCGAGGGCCGACACCTGGACAGCACTCAAGCCGCGCTCCACAAGCTCGGCGCGCACATTGTCGAGGCCTATCTTGTCCAACTTGTCAATGGCCACGGTGATGTCCACCAGCCGTTCCGGCGCGCCGATCATCTCGGCGATACCCGCCAGAACCTTGCGGTTGTTTATCTTGACAACCACATTCACACCCAGTTTTCCAAACACCATGTCAATCATCTGCACCAGTTCCAACTCGTTGAGCAGCGAGGTGGAGCCGATCATGTCGGCGTCGCACTGGTAGAACTCGCGGTAGCGACCCTTCTGCGGCCGGTCGGCACGCCAGACGGGCTGCAGCTGGTAGCGGCGGAAGGGCAGCTGCACCTGCTCGCGGTGTTGCACCACGAAACGGGCGAAGGGCACTGTGAGGTCATAGCGCAGGCCGCGCTCGCAGATTTGCGGCGCCACCTTGTGGTAGTCCTGACTGAAATCCACGCCGTCCATGAAATCGCCGCTGTTCAGCACCTTGAAGAGCAACTTGTCGCCCTCCTCGCCATACTTGCCCATCAGGGTCGAGAGGTTTTCCAACGACGGGGTCTCGATGGGCTCAAAGGCAAATGCCTTGAAAACAGAGCGGATAGTATCGAAAATATAGTTTCTGCGCGCCATCTCGACGGGCAGGAAGTCGCGCGTTCCCTTAGGTATAGAGCATTTAACTGTAGCCATATATTCACTTTTTTGAAACTGCAAAGATACGAAGAAACGCCGATATGGCCAAATTTTATTTTTCACCCCTCCCCCAACCCACCGAAAACCGCCTCCGAAACAGTCCGTTTTAACCATTTTTAACACCTCAGTCAACTACCTATAAACCAGTTGTCAAGTCCTACGATGGTAGGAGTTGGTTAGGAGTTGGTAAGGCGATGGTAAGGCGGTGGTAAGTACATCTCTTTTTTTCATGTTGCGATTTTTTTGTAACTTTGCAGCGGAAAATACATGGCAAAAATGAACCTCGGGCGACATATCATGTTGGCAGTGTGCCTTTTGTGCGCGCACATAGCGAGCGCGCAGACGTATGTAAAGACACCTTTGACCCTCGATGCGCAGGGCGACAGCATGCTGAGTGTGATGTTTGCCATGCCGAAGATGTCGTATTTCGTCGACGACGGCTTTCTCCATTTCGCCCCTGACATGGGGATGAACCTCGCCAACGGCACCCCCGGCCAGCCGGCCCTGCCCACGATGAGCACCTTGGTGCGCCTGCCGAAGGGCAGCACCATGAGCCTGGTAGAGATGCGCTCCAGCCAAGAATTGGAACTGGAAATGGCTCCCGACGCGCCGCCGCTGGCGCCCATCACCCGCGCCTGGGCCAAGGACAGCGAACATCCGCCCTACGAACCCGACTCCAAAACCTACACCACCGATGCTTTCGTGCACGGCGAACCTTTTGAGGTGGAGGACCTCGGCACCATGGGACGCTGGCAGGTGTTCCGCCTGACGGTGAGGCCAATGGCCTACAACCCCGTACAAGGACGCCTCCGCCAGCACAATGCACTGAAAGCCACGCTGAAAATCCACAAATCCCCTGTCGCCACCGAGGATGGGAGAACCCTGCTGGTGGTGTCGCGATCCGAGTTTCGGGAAGGGCTGCAACCCTTCGTGCGTTGGAAGCGCCAGGAGGGTTACGACGTTGCCGAGCTCTATGTGGACACCCACCAGCGCGACAGCATCAAGGAGGCCATGCGCCCCTGGTTCGTCAACGCCTCGCCCCTCTCGCCCGCCCCGGACTATATCCTGCTGGTGGGCGATGCCGCACAGATACAGTCCTTCTACGGCGAAACCAGCCTCGACGGCGAGGGCCACACCACAGACCTCCCCTACGCCGACTACACAGGCGACTACCTGCCCGAAGCCCTGCTCGGCCGCTGGCCCGTAAACGACACCGCCGAACTGCGCACCGTGGTGGAGAAAACCCTTCGCTACGAGCAGTTTGTCGGCATCGACACCGCACAGCTGGAACGCCTGATGCTGGTGGCGGGCGACGAACAGGCCTCTCAGGCCCCGCTGACCACCAATAGCCAGGTGGCATACATCAGCCGCGAAGCCAAACTGGCACATCCCGAAATGGACACCATCACCTATCGCAACCCCGAATCGGGTTCCCTGCTCGACTCCATCAAGGCCGACATCGGTCGTGGAGCCTCGCTGCTCAACTACACAGCGCACTGCACCGTGGGCGGATGGTCCTCGCCGTCGCTCAGCATCGGCCGCGTGGAGGAGGCCAACGGCACCCAGCCGATGGTCTACATAAACAACTGCTGCAAAAGCAATTCCTTTTCCGGCACAGGCTTCGGCGAACAGTTGCTGCGCCTGCCCGTGGGCGGTGCCGTGGGGGTGATCGGAGCCACCAATTCCACTCTGTGGTACGAAGACTACTACTGGGCCGTGGGGCCCAAATGGCCCATTGACCCCGGCAACAGCTACGACAGCCTGTCGCGCGGCGCCTTCGACGCCCTTGTGGGCAGCCATCCATCAGCATTCACCATGGGCGGACTTCTTGCCGCGGGCAACCTGGCTGTCAGCGCTTTCGGCTCCGGTTTCGACCGCTTCTACTGGGAAGTCTACTGTCTGTTGGGCGATCCGACGCTGCAGCCTCACATCGGAACACCCGTCCAAGCGCAACTGAGGCTCTCCAACGGCCTCTACAACGGGCAGAGCACCATCCATGTTGGCGGCATTCCCGGCTCCATCGTCACAGCCATGCAGGGAGACAGCCTGATTGGGAGCGCCGTGCTCGACGCCTATGGCCTGGCCGACATACCGCTCCGCCGCACATTGGACACCCTGCCACTCATTCTGACAGCCAGCGGACAGAGGCTGACCCCCAGGATAGACACCTTCGACGTAGAACGCTCACTGGACTTCGGCGCCACGCTACGCCAAGTCGTCATCAGCGACACCGCCGTCTCCTTCTCCGTGGAGAACACCGGGCAGTATGCCCTCGACAGCCTCTCCGTCATCCTCATGCAGACAGCCGCCGACTCGATGGCCGGCGCATGGATTACACCCGTCGACGACTCGCTGTCCAATCTGCAGCCCGGCGAACACCGCTCCATAGCGTTACCACTGCTTGTAGGCCCCGCCGGTGCTCAGCCGCTGTGGCAAGGGCACCTGCTGCTGGCATCGGCAGAAAGTGAGGTGCTGTGCGAGCTGGAACTCCGCCAAGCCGTCCCTACCGTCTACCCCACCTTGAGTCTGCGTGTGCTCGGCACCAACGGACGCGAGGCCCGACGCCTGACCCCTGGCGGCACCTATCGCCTTGAGGCCACGGTGGAAGGCGCCGTCGACACGCTCCTCCTCAGCGTGGAATCGATTCCCACCGGCGAAAGGGCCACTACCAACGATAACACTCTTGACTTCACCCTCGGCGACAGCCTCTGCGCAGTACACATCGAAGCCACCATGCAATTAGGCCACTGGAGCGAGCACCGCGACATCTGGCTGGAACCCGGCGAGCGCACCGACGACCTGGAGAACGGCCTGACCCTCCACCCATGGCAGAACAACGGCCGTGTGCCCTGGACTCTGGACAGCACAGAAAGTCATTCCGGACGCTTCAGCCTGCGGTCGGGAGTCATCGAGGACGGCCAGTTGACCCAAATCTGCCTCGACGTGGAGATGTTGCACCGCGACACCATTGCCTACTGGGTAAAGAGTTCCACCGAGTCGCAACACGACAAACTGACAGTCCTGGCCGACGGCATAGGGCTCTACCCCCAAGCCTGGGGGTCTACCGGATGGCAGCGCCGCTCCCATGTGCTTGCCGCCGGCCACCACACCATCTGCTGGCGCTACTCCAAGGATGCCTCCATAAGCCAAGGCGAGGACTGCATCTGGATAGACGACATCCACATGCCGCTATCCGCATGGGAAAGCCTCTCGGCATGGCAATGCCAGAAAGCCACCGTAGGCATCGAAACTCCCTCGGCGTCGCCTACGCTCGGCATCAACCCCAATCCCGCCATCGGGACAGCCATCATACAGGGCGAAGCCGGCACACAGGTGCTCATAGCCGACGCCCTGGGACGCACCATGACCACGCTGACCCTCGACGGCACCATGCAACGGCTGGACCTCGGCACCTGGCCGGCCGGCATCTACTTCGCCACCGCCACACACAGCGGCGGGGCACAAACAATAAAGAAACTCATCGTGATTAAACAACAATAACCATCATGCCGGAACAGAACATCGACACAATAGACTTCACGGCGGTGCCGTTCTGGCAGTGGGACAGCATCCCCACCACCGAAAACACGGTGGACCTCGGCATCCCCTTCGATTCCATCCACCGACCGCGCGAAGTGGCAGACACCGTCTTCCGCAAATCGCTATTCCAGCACCACTCGCTGCAGGTGCAACACACCGACACCATGGTGCGCACCGACACCGCCGAACCGGCCTGGATCTTTGTGGCACTGATACTGCTCACCAGCCTGATATTCGTCTACTCCAAGCTGCGAAAACTGAAAGCCGTAACCCTGTTGAAATCTCTGGTCAGCCGTCGGGCAATGGACCACATCGTGCGCGACTGCAACCTCAACCGCAGCATCATCATGCTGCCCATGGGCCTGCTGCTGGTGGCGTCGCTCTGCCTGCCCATACACCGCATGGCCATGGCACATACGGGCGTTGCGGGCTACCTCCTGCTCACCGTCGGCGTCAGCCTCCTCTACATGCTCCGCAACAGCATCCTCCGCCTGCTGGGCAACACCTTCGAAAACAAGCAAGGCGTCAGCCTCTACATGACCAACAACTACCTTTACCACCTTCTCGAAGCCACCGTGCTGACGGTAATGCTCTACCCCTTCTTCTACCTGCCCGGGGCTCAAACAACCATGCTCTACGTGATGGCCGGATTCCTGGTAACAGCCTTCGTAACTCGCTTCTGCAGAGGCATGAAAGTTTTTTTAACACTTAAAAACAGCTCCAGTTTCTATCTTTTTTACTATCTTTGCATCGTCGAAATAACACCTATTTTAGTCATCATAAAGTGGTTTATCGCACAATAGAACAATAAGTTGAGATAATAGAACGCTAAGGCATGAAACTGAAAAAAATCCTGATTTCGCAACCCGCACCGGCCGATTTGGAGAAATCGCCCTACCGAAATCTGATCAACAAGTACAATGTTGACATCACCTTTTACAAATTTTTTGAAGTGGTGGGCATCCCCGTCTCCGAGTTCCGCAAGACCCGCATCCACATCGGCGAATACACCGCAATCATCTTCAACAGCAAGAACTCGATAGACCATTTCTTCCGCATGCTCAAAGAGCTCCGCGAGACGGTGAGCGAAGACATGAAATACTTCTGCTCCACCGAGGCCATCGCCCTCTACCTGCAGAACTACATCCAGTACCGCAAGCGCAAGGTCTTCTTCGGCAACCAGTACTTCTCCGACCTCCTCGAGGTCATGGGCAAGCACCGCGACGAGAAATTCCTCTTCCCCTGCAGCGACGAGAAACAGACCGAATACACCAAAGCCCTCGACAAAGCCAAGTTCAAATACACCAAGGCCCCGATGTACACCTCGGCCCCCAAGGACCTCACCAAGTTCGACATCGACAGTTTCGACGCCATCTGCCTCTTTTCACCCATCGGCGTGCGCAGCCTTGTGAAGAGCTTCCCCGACATCAAGGACCGCCACATCACCATCGCCGCCTTCGGCACCTCGACCCATGCCGCGCTGAAAGAACAGGGCATCAAGCTCACCATCGCCGCCCCCACCCAGTCGGCGCCCTCCATGGCCATGGCCATCGAGAACTACATCATGGGCAAGGAACAGGACGCCGTCATCGTCTCTAAAGGCGAAAGCGTCAAACACAGCGTGAAGAACACCATCGCCACGTCGCCCAAGAAGGTGAAACCCGTCATCGCCAACAAGGAGATCTACAAGCAGCGCATGGAGGAGAAGAAAGCCCAGGCCGCCGCCCGCCGCGCCGCCCGCGCCGCCGAGAAGGCGAAGATAGAAAAGGCCGAGAAAACCGCCGCAAAAGCGGAAAAACCGGCCGTCAAGACCGAGAAACCGGCCGTCAAGGTGGAGAAGACAACCACCAAGACCAAGGCCGCCGCCAAACCCAAGACCACCAAAACCAAAACCGAGAAGGCAGGCTCGAAGAAATAACCAAGATGGCCTTCACCTTCAAGAAAGAGGAACATTTGTGCAGCCGTCAGCTGATCGACCGTCTCTACACAGAGGGTCACCGGCTGATGGTTTTCCCTTATAGCGTCCAGTGGATGACCCTGGAGAGCGGAGAACCACTCAGAAACTCAGCCACTCAGCCACTCAGCCACCCAGCCACCCAAGTAATGATCGTCGCCCCCAAGCGCAAATTCCACCACGCCGTGGACCGCAACCGCGTGCGCCGTCTGACACGCGAATGCTATCGCCTGCGCAAGCACACCCTCTACGATTTCCTGCAGCAACACGGACTCGCGCTCGTTTTCTCCATGGTCTACATCCACAACGAAATCATGACCTTCGACCAGCTGGGCCACAAGATGGACAAGCTCCTTGCGGCGCTGCAGAAGGACATCCGCGCCCACCAACAGCCCACGCCATGACCCTGCGCCAGCTCATCGCCCTCCCCTACCGCGCCCTGCGCTGGCTGCTGAGCACCCTCATGCTGGCCCTCATAGCCTTCTATCGCACCTGCATCTCCCCCCTGACGCCCCCGGCCTGCCGCTACACCCCCACCTGCTCGCAGTATGCCCAGGAGGCCATCCGCAAGTACGGCCCCTTCCGCGGCGGCTGGCTGGCCCTGAAGCGCATCCTCCGCTGCAACCCCTGGGGCGGCTCCGGCTACGACCCCGTCCCCTGACACCCCCGCAACAACCACGCTGCGTCTCTCCATTCACAACTCATAACTCTTAACTCATAACTCTTAACTATCACCCCCACCCGAGAGGCACATAAGACGTACCTAATTCGGCATATCTTATATTGTTCT
>DGTB01000221.1 GCA_002394185.1 Bacteroidales bacterium UBA4347
GTGAAGGAGGTGCTGGCCGACTTCGGCAAGGTGGACATCCTGGTCAACAACGCCGGCATCACCGACGACAGCGCCGTCAAGCGCATGACCGAGGAGCAGATGGACCGCGTGATGCACACCAACCTCGGTTCCGTCTTTTGCATGACCAAGGCCATACAGCCGTCGATGTGGAAGCAGGGCTACGGCTCCATCGTCAACATCGGTTCGGTGGTGGGCATCGCAGGCAACTACAACCAGGCCAACTATGCCGCCTCCAAGGCCGCCATCATAGGCTTCAGTAAGAGCTGCGCCAAAGAGTTCGCGGCCCGCAACATCCGTGTCAACGTGGTGGCTCCGGGCTTTGTGGAGACCGAGATGACCGCCGAGGTGCCGGAGGAACTGATGAAGACTTGGTGTCAGCGCATCCCCATGAAACGCCCCGGCACAACCGACGAAGTGGCGCAGGCCTGCGTATTCCTGGCCAGCGACATGTGCCCCTACATCACCAGCGTCGTCCTCCCCATCTGCGGGGGCATGGAAGACGCTTGAGAAATGAAAAATGAAAATTGAAAATTGAGAAACACGTTGCCCATCAAACCCATTAACCCCATCAAACCCATCAACCCCATCATCTTGGGCCTCGTCCTGCTGTTCGCCGCTTGCGGCGGGCCGCAACAGCAAGCCGCTACCACCGACACCGTCACCGACGACTATGGCCGCACCGTCGTCATCCCCGCCCACCCGCAGCGCGTGGTGAGCCTCTCCCCTGCCGTGACGGAAATCATATACGCCCTCGGCGCCGACAGCCTCCTCGTGGGACGCACCGACTTCTGCGAGTATCCCGCCGAGGCGTTGCAGATTCCCACCGTCGGCGGCATCAGCAACCTGAACATCGAGAAGATCCTCTCGCTCAATCCCGACCTCGTCATCAGCGGTTCCATGGTGGGCAAGAAAGCCACCGACCAGATGGACCAGATGGGCACCCCGATGGTGTGCGTCATCGAGAAGCCCCGGTTCGAAGCCCTCTACGACAACATCCGCGCCATCGGCCGCCTGGTGGGCAAGGAAAAGGAGGCCGACTCGCTGAATGCGTTAATGAGAGAACGCGCCAATGCGTTGGACAATCGCACAATCACACAATCACACGATAACGCACTCCCGAAGGTCTACTACGTCGTTGGCTTCGGTCCCACGGGCAATTTCACCGCCGGGGGCAACACCTTCATCAACGACATCATCCGCATGGCCGGAGGCCGCAACATTGCCGAGGAGGTCGAGGGCTGGAACTACAGCCTCGAAGCCCTGATGCAGGAGAATCCCGACTACATCATCGTGCGCCGCGAGGACAGCGCCACCTTCTGCGGCATGAAGCCCTACAACACCCTCGACGCTGTGCGCAAGGGTCACGTCATCGGCATCGTCAGCGGCACGTTCGACCTTCAGGTACCGCGCAATATCGACGCCATCCTCTACCTCCGCCAGCGCATGAGCGAGTAGCTGAGGGGCTTTGCTGGCATGTCTTATTAGTTGAGCGGAATCAGCGTACTGATCTCGATATTGTTATTGGACTCCGTCTGGCCACCCACGCGTGTGATGCCGCGCTGGGGTCCTTTCACGTCGGTGATAAGGGTCGTCGTAGAGCCGTCGGCCATGATGACGCTCTCGATGAAAGCTCCCAGGCCACCGTCGTAGTTACAGCCTGTCTCGAAATTGAAGGCAGGCACCTGTGAGCGGTCGCACGTAACCTCCTCAGTCTGCAGTGTAGCGAGGTTATAGATGGTAAAGCTCTGCAAGCCACCGTTCATATGCGGCTCATAGCAGTAGCCCTCGGCATCGAACAGGCTGTATTGGGGCCAGCCGGCAGGCAGTGAGCTTTCGGTGAGCTGGTAGGTGTTTGAGTTGAAGGTAAAGAGCGTCGTCCCGCTGACCCAAGAGTAGTTCTCCTCGTCGCTGACATAGACCGTCGTCGAGTAGGTCTCGTACTGGTCGCCGGTGAAATAGCCCTCAGCCACAGCGGTGGCGGTAGCCGGCGAGGTGCTGACGTCGACAAGGTAGATGCTGTCGGTGGTCGTAATATATTCGTTCCCTTCCCAAATCTCAACATAGGCCGAAACAAAGAACTTGCCACCGATGCAGCGCATCTCGGGCCCATAGTCGTTGCCTGGTATGCCCTGTATGGCGGGCAGGGTGCCGTCGGGGGCCATGATGGAGGCTACGTCGGGCGAGTTGCCAGTGTAGCAGATGGTGGTGCCCAAGTGTCCCTGGTTGTCGGTGACCGAGTAGCCGATGTTGTAGTCGAGCACATTATAGAACGAGATGGAGCTGCCATTGTCGTGCAGCCGGGTGAGGCCGCCATAATAGGTGCCCGAAGCCAGGTAGATGTCGTCGCCCAGTTGGTTGATGAGTCCCAATTTGCGCAGGCGGTCGCCCGTAAGGTCGCCGTCGACGGGCAGCCCATTGTCGCCGCCATAGCCTACCAAACCCACGCTTCCAAGGCCGGGAACATAAATTGACACGATGGGAAACTTGATAATTACCTCGTTCAGGTCGAATATCTTGCCGTCGTTCTTACGGATGAGGAAGTTCTCGCCGAAATTCTGTTTGCTGTGGTTCACCATGTCGCGGATAGCGTCCTGCATACTCTCGCTGAATCCACTATAGTCGTCGCACTCGTAACGGCAGCCCACAAGCCAGATGTACTTGTCGCCCACGGGCACCATCTGGTTGATCGTTAGCGTCAGTTTGCGACTCAGCTCGCTGGCCACCCCATTGTCGTCACACTGATACTCGTAGGCGACAATGTTCATATTGCCCTCCTCGTCAATACTGTAGAGATACTGCTGGCTGCTGCCGTTCTCTTTCGTGCCGTTATGTCCACCTGCCAGAGCCAGATAATTGGCACCGTTGAGGTTGACACGGTCCATCTTGAACTTGTAGAAATGGTCGTCGTCACTGCACGAGACGAACAACACTGCCAAAAAAGCCATACAAAACAGGCGGTAAAAGTTTTTCATATTTTTGAATTTTTGTGTTTATGTTTAATTCTTTTTCCGATTTGCAAAAGTACAAATAATATTCCATCCGACAAATTTTTTTTTTCTATTTATATAGATACAATAAATTTCTGTAAAAGACGTTTTAATATATTATGGATAAATTAAGCTATGCATTGGGCCACAACATTGGCCACCAACTGATTGGTATGGGCTTGGGAAAGAGCCTGAACATTGACGATTATGCCGCCGCCATCCTCTACCTCCGCCAGCGCATGAGCCGCTGAGATTTCAATCGTCGTTCTTGGCGTTGGGGACCGCGAAGATGACCGTCAGCGCCCCCACGGCACCGGCGGCAAGCACTATGGGCCGCGCCACCGAGGTGGAGGGGATGAAGACAAACGCCGAGAGAAGCACGAAAAACACCATCACCCCCACGGCGCCGGCCTTCTGGGTGGCCGTCATGCCTCCGTGCCTGTGGTAGGAACGGATATACTTGCCCAGCCAAGAGTCGAGCAGCCATTGCTGCAGACGCGGCGACGAGCGGTAGAAAAGCCACGACGCCAGCAGCAGGAACGGCGTCGTGGGAAGGCCCGGCACAATCACGCCCAGCACACCCAAGCCCACACAGATCAATCCTAAAGCGATATATATTATCCTTTTCATTGTCAGTTGCTTTTATTGTTTTCCTCCCATAATGGGTCGGTGGAATATCCGTTGAGTGCCGACTCCAGGCTGCAGGCACACCCAAGGACGACGGGACGGTCGGGATACATCTCCCGATACAACGCCACACGGCTTTCCAAGTCCATGCCCGCGAGTGGGTCGCGATTGTCGTTGAGCCTCATTCCGAGCACCAGGGCCGGGTCGTGCAGCGGTGGCCGCCAGCCATCGTAAAGACAGTATTCCGTATGGTAAAGGAACTTCATTCCGGCGATGCGCTCCGTCATCGGATTGCCGTCGGGCACGCGGCCTTCATCGTAAGCCTCGCACGCAGAGTTGTAGCTTTTGCTACAGCCGAGGGCGAACAGGACACAGAGCAGTACGCCAGCCAGGTACCACAACCTCGCAGCTGCGAACACAGGACGAACCATATTGCGCCACACCAGCAGAAACAGGAACCAAAGCGGCACAGGCATACACACCACCCATACTCCCAGGAACAAGCACCAGTAGACGTACACACACGTGCTGATGCCGCACAGCAAGGCATTCACGCCCCTCATCCGCGTCTGCTCCAACCTTGTGAAACCGATGACGTTCAGAAAACTGACCGCCTGCACAATGGCGGCCCACAACACCGGACGGCAGAAACCCACGTTGCTTGCAATGTTGCCACAAATGCAGATTGCAACCAACACCAAATTGACGCCCGGCACAACCTTGTGCCAAAAGCCACTCCAATCTTTCGCCATCATTTTTTTAACAGTTTTCCCGAATAACGGCAATATTGCGTTTTTATTGTCCCGAAAAAAATATCGCCAGCGAGCAAAAATACGGCTTTATGGCGACCGCCCACAATAAAACCCGACAAACGCCGTTATTGAAGGCATTATGGATAAACTTAGCTATGCATTGGGCCACAACATTGGCCACCAACTGATTGGTATGGGCTTGGGAAAGAGCCTGAACATTGACGATTATGCCGCCGCCATCCGCGACGTGATGGAGGGCCGGCCGGAACAGATGAGCGCCGCCGAGGTGCAGCAGGTGCTACAGCACTTCTTCGACGAGCTGGAGGAGCGCCAGCAGGCCGAGGCCGCCGAGCGTGGCCGCGCCGCCCGCGCCGAGGGCGAGGCTTTCCTGGCCGAGAACAAGAAGCAGCCCGGCGTGGTGACCACCGCCAGCGGCCTGCAGTACACCGTGTTGCAGGAAGGCACCGGCCGCCAGCCCAAGGCCAGCGACACCGTGCGCTGCCACTACGAGGGCCGTCTCCTCGACGGCACGGTCTTTGACTCCAGCTACCGCCGCGGCGTGCCCGCCGACTTCGGCCTGCGCCAGGTCATCAGCGGCTGGACCGAGGGCGTGCAGCTCATGAAGGAAGGTGCAAAGTTCCGTTTCTTCATCCCCTACCAGCTGGCTTATGGCACACAGGGTGCAGGCAACAGCATTCCGCCTTATGCCGCCTTGATATTTGACGTGGAGCTGCTCGAAGTGCTCTGAAAAAAGTGAGAAAGGAAAACATTAAAAATTTATTCAAAAATAACACAACAGATGAAAAAGCTATTTTTCGTGGCTGCCCTTGCAGCCGTAGCTATGCTGACTGCCTGCAAAGGCGGCTCAACAAAAGCAGACCTCAAGTCCGACATCGACACCATCAGCTATGAGATTGGTTTGGCAAACATGCAGGGCATTGAGTATTACTTCCAACAGGCTGGCATCGACTCAGCCCATATTGACGACTTCATCCGTGGCATCATGGAAGGAGCTAAGGCTAACGACGACAAGAAAAAGCAAGCCTTCTACATGGGTGTGATGATGGGTCAGAATATCAGTACCCAGATGATTCCCCAGATGGAGCAGCGCGTTTTTGCCGGCGACACAACACAACACCTTAACATAAAGAACTTCCTTGCAGGTGTTATTGCAGGCATCAAGAAGGACTCTACGCTGATCATCAACGGAAAGGCTATGACTCCCGAGCTTGCTGCAAAAGACCTGAACGACCGCGTAGAGAAGGTTCTGGATGGTGTGCTGACAAAGCGCAATCCTGATAAGAAAAAGGCTGCCGAGGCAGAGATGAAGAACTTTGCCAAGAACAGCGAGCTCAAGTCTGCCGGCAACGGTGTACTCTACAAGGTGGTGAAGGAAGGCAACGGCGTGAAGCCTGAAGCCAACTCCATCGTAGAGGTCATCTACGAGGGTCGCCTGACCAACGACACTGTCTTCGACTCTTCGGAGAGGATGCAACCCGGCAAACCTGTCGATATGCCTGTTGACGGTGTCATCAAGGGCTTGCAGTCCATTCTTACGCAGATGCCCGTGGGCAGCGTATGGGAGATTTACATCCCCTACAAGCTGGCTTATGGAGCTGCCGGCAGCGGTCCTATTCCTCCATTCAGCAACCTTATCTTCAAGATTGACCTCCGTGGCGTGAAGAATGCCAACGACGCTCAGCCACAAATCATTCCAGCTGACAGCATAAATTGATATCCTAAATCATCATGAAGACAAAGATATTTTTAGCCCTGCTCCTTGCCGTTCTGTGCACTGGCATGCAGGCTCAGAAGAAAAAGGCTGCCAAAGCAAAAACAGCCACCAAAGAAACTGTTACCACTGCCAAGCCCGAAGAGGTGAAGCCCGTTGACGCTGCTCTATACAGCTACGCTCAGGGCATACTGCTCGGCGAGAGTCTCCGCGACCACATCGTTCAGCGTCTCGGCGTTGACTCCACTTATCTGGAGACGGTGGTGACATACTTCACCAATCCCATGCCCGAGGAAGAGGCTAAGCACCAGTATGCTATCACTGCCGGGCAGCAGATAGCCGACCAAAACCGCAAGAGCATCCTGCCTACGCTCAACTTCGAGGCTACCGGTGTGCGCGACACTAATTTCACCATCGAGAGGGTTTACTGCCAGGCACTGGCTGAGCAAGTGCTGCGCCAGCCCACACAGCTCAGCGCCGACTCGGCTAAGAAGATTGTGGCTCAGCAGAGGGAATACTTCAATGTGAGATACAAGAAGCTCAATGAGGACTACCTGGCAGAGCATCGCAACGACCCCGGCACGAAGGTTACTCCTTCGGGCATACAATATGTGGTGCTCCACGAAGGCACCGGTCCTAAGCCTACGGCAGACGCCAAGGTGCTCTGCCACTATGAGGGCAAGCTCATCGACGGCACTGTCTTCGAAAGCAGCTACCAACGCGGCGAGGCTGCCACCTTCCCCGTAAAGGGT
>DGTB01000010.1 GCA_002394185.1 Bacteroidales bacterium UBA4347
TGAGGTCGTCGCTCTGTTCGGCACCCGCCACAAAAGCGTGGACCGAGTCGTTCATGGAGGCTATGAGGTTTTTCGGAGCGAGTTTGCTGTTCTGCTTCAGAGCAGCCAGCATGCGCCCTTCGCCGTATTGGCCGTGCTCGGCGTTCTCGGCTTCGGTGAGGCCGTCGGTGTAGACGAAGATGGTGCTGCCGGGGGCGATGTTGATGGTCTGGCGGCTGTATTCCCAGTCGGTCATGAGGCCCACGGGGATGTTGGCGTCCATGTCGATGGAGGCGACCTCGTCACCCGCGATGACGACAGGAGGGCAGTGGCCGGCGTTGCTGTAGGACAGGGTGCCGGTCGTAAGGTCGAGTACGCCGATGAAGAGGGTCACGAACATCGAACTCTCGTTCATTTCCGACATGGCGTTGTTCATCTGTTTCATCACCTGGTCGGGTTCCACGGTATGCGACGACACGGTGCGGAAGAGGCTTCGCGTGACGGCCATCACCAGCGAGGCGGGAACGCCCTTGCCGCTGACGTCGCCCACGCAGAAGAAGAGCTTGCGGTCGCGCACATAGAAGTCGAAGAGGTCGCCGCCCACTTCCTTGGCGGGCACCAACGAACCGGCCATGGCCAGTTCGTCGAGGTCGGGATAGGGAGGGAAGGTCTTGGGCAGCATGCCCATCTGGATGCCGCTGGCGATGCGCAACTCGTTGCCTATGCGCTCCTTCTCGGCGTTGATGGCCTGCAGGCGCTGGTGGCCGCGGAAGGTGCGCCACAGGATGAAGGCCATCAGTAATAGGCCGAGAAGCAGGAAGATGCCAAGTTGTCTTCCCAGTCTGTGCAGGCCGGCGTATATCTCCTTGTCGGGGAAGATGATGGCCATCTTCCATCCGGTCTTGCCTTCGACGGGAGCATAGAACATGTAGTTCTTGTTTCCGTCGTTGTCTTTGATACTGGCATCGCCCGAGTCGCCAGCCAACATATTGGCGTTGACGACATCGATCATGGTGTCTTTGAACTGCTTGGCCACTTCTTGGATTGTGGTTGTCATCACCATTCTCTTGTCGGGGCAGGCCAACAGACGGCCGGCGCGCGAGGTGAGGAAGGTGTAGGCACCGGCATTGCTGCCGAAGAGGTCGGCCAGCCATTCCAGCGACACATCGCTGCAGAAGACGCCGATCACCTTGCCGTTCTTGTCGTGGATGGGCATGATGTAGGAGCTGACCATCATCATTGAACCCGCATCGTCAAAGTAGGGCTCTGTCCATTGTCCTCCTTGGGCGGTCAGCCCGTCGCGGTACCATGTGGCATTGTGGTAGTTGTGGTCTGCCGACCCAATCTGGCGGCGCACGGTTTTCCCCGTCAGTCCGTTCTCGCGTCCGGCAAAGGGTTCGTACCATTCGCCCTTTGAGGGGTAGTGGTTCGGCTCGAAAGCCATGGCGCAACCCGTGATGATGGGGTTGTTGTCTATAATCAGCTGCAGGGTGCTGTAGATGGAATCGGGGTTGGCGGCGGCCCAGTCGATGAGCCACTGCATGTTGTTCACGGCAACCTCGACATCGGAGATGACATTCTGTATCTCCATATTCTTCAGTTTGATTTCAGTTCGTGCACGCTGCTCAACTTCGTGTCGGATGCCGTTGCGGGTGAATATGTATTGTCCCACGGACATCACCTCGATAATGACGGCGGCAACAATCAGAAGCATAATACTGCTGCGGGCCTGCAGTTTGTCCCATCCATGTATCAGTTTTTTGCTCATTGACAATGTTATATATTGTTATATTGTTATAATTGTAAAATGCAAATATACGTTTTTTTTCTCAATCGTAGGCGTAAAAAATCAAAAAAAATCTTTTTCATTCACCCAAAATAACGCATTGTTACCCAACGGAAGAGCTGTTTTGTTTGACTCAACTAGGTATCAACTTCGTCATTTCTTATATATATATCATATACTTCTTATATACGGTATATGAGAAGTATATGGGAAGTGTATGGGATGGGTATGTGGTGGGTCGGAGTGGGGCAGGGTGGGCGTTTGGTGGGCGTTAGGTGGGCGTTAGGTGGGCGTTAGGTAGGCGATGGTGAGTGGCGGTTTGGTTAGTGGGCCGACGTGGGTTGTTTGGCGGGGCGACGCGGGTGGGTTGGTTAGACGTCGAAGGTGAGGCGGACGCCGTCGGGGGTGAGGTCGGTGGCGATGTTCGAACTCATGCCGCGGATAATCATGACGGCAAGTTCGTCGGCGTCGGGGCGTTCCAGCGGCGAGAGGGTTTCGCCCTGGTGGACGATGGCTACGTGGGTGACGCCGTCCAGCTCGCTGTGGTTCACTTCGATGCTGACGGGGTTGTTGTAGTTGCCCAGCAGGAGGAGCATCTCCTCGACGATGTGGGTGATGGGGTCCATCTTCTCCGGTATGGCAAAGCGGATGCAGAACTGGCGTATCTGCGACATCATGTCGTAGAAGTCGAACTGGCGCGAGGCGATAGCGAAGCGGAGGGTGCGTATCTGCTGGACGAAGGTGCGGGTTTCGGGCTGCTGGGGGTTGCGGAAAATCTGGTCGGGTGTGCCGTCCTCGAGCAGGCGTCCCTGGTGGAGGAAGAAGGTTCGCGTAGCGATGTCGCGTGCGAAGCGCATGCGGTGGGTGACCACAAGCATGGTCATGCCCTCCTTGGCCAGCAGGCGCATAACGCCCTGGACCTCGGCGACCATGGTGGGGTCGAGGGCCGAGGTGGGTTCGTCGAAGAGTATGATTTTGGGTTTGAGCACGAGGGTGCGTGCGATGGCGGCGCGCTGTTGCTGTCCGCCGGAGAGGGTGGCGGGCATGGCGTCGGCCTTCTCGGCCAGGGAGACGCGTGCCAGGGTCTCGAGGGCCAGCTGGCGGGCCTCGTTGGCGGGCATGTGCAGCACCTTGGTCAGCGCCAGGGTGATGTTGCCCAATACGGAGAGGTGGGGGAAGAGGTTGAACTGCTGGAAGACGAAACCCGGCCGAAGGGGCAGCTGGTTTGGCTGGAGGGTGGGTGAGAGGATGTCGTTGCCCTCGATGAGGAGCTTGCCCGAGGTGGGGCGGTCGAGCATGCCGAGGATGCGGAGGAGGGTGGTTTTGCCGGAGCCGGAGGGACCGATGATGCTCACCACCTCGCCCTGGGCGACGTGGAAAGAAATGTCGTCGAGTATGCGGAGGGGGCTGCCGTCGGCTTGGGTGACGGTTTTGTTGAGGTGTGAGGCGGTGATCATATCTTGTGGGTGGTATTGACGAGGTAGTCCAGCAGCTTGCAGAGCAGCCAGGCGAGAATCATGTATATGGCGGTGACCAGGAGGAGCGCGAAGAAGCTTTCGCCGGTGTCGCGGCGGATGGCCTCGGTGACCTGCGTGAGGTCGAGGATGGAGACGTAGCCGACGATGGAGGTTCCTTTCATCAGGGTGACGGCCTGGAATTTGTAGGCTGGCAGGGCGTTGATGAGGGCCTGCGGGGCGATGATGTAGCGGAGAATTTGGTAGCGGCTGAATCCGAGGGAGATGCCGGCGTCGATTTGGCCCTTGCCCACGGTGTCGAACGACGACTGTATGACGGAGCAGGCGAAATTGGAGAAGTTGAAGGAGAAGGCCAGCACGGCGGCGGCGACGCCCCAGCTGCCCTGCAGCACAATGTAGTAGAAGAGCAAGAGGAAGACCATGATAGGTGTGCCGCGCACGATGAAACGGTAGCATTGGGCCGTTTTGCGCACCCATAGGCGGCGGCTCTTGGTCATGGCGTAGATGCCGGCGCCGAGGGCTGTGCCAGCGACGAGCGAGAGGAGTGTGATCGTCGCTGTGGCTCCCAGGCCTTTGACCATCAGGGGTAGGTAAGGGGTCAGAATGTCATAGTAGCTCCGAAGCATACAAGTATAGGTAACTGGTTGACGCGCTCAAAAGTGGCGCGGTTGAAATAGAAAATATTCTCGCGGCTATAGATATTGGTGGCTGAGAGGGAAAGCTCGAGGAGGGATCGTGCCGAAAGTGAGAATTTGCGTTTCACGCCGAGGTCCAGGCGGTGGTAGGAAGGCAGGCGGCCTTTGTAGAGGTCGGCATAGTGGAGCGAGTATTCGCCGTTCTCCAGAGTATATTCGCTGACAATGGAGTTGGGGAAGTTGAGGTGCTCATAGACGCCCTGGGTCTGAGTGAATGGGTAGCCGGAACCATAGGTGAAGCGGGCGCTGAATTCCCATTCGCGCTGTTCGCCGAGGGTGTAGGTCGTCAGGATGTTGACCGTGTGGCGGCGGTCGTAGTGCGGGTTGTAGGTCTGCACCTCGTCGCTGCGTTCCACATATCCGAGCGAATAGGTCGCCCAGACGTAGAGCCGCTCAAGGTCCACGCGGGCGCTGAAGTCGAGACCTGCGGCATATCCTTGTTCGATAATATAATCTTTGCGGAGGTACTCGGGCTTGAAATAGGTCGAGGTGGGGTCGCTGTATTCGCGGTCGGTGTCGTCGTAGATTTTGTTGCGGTTGGCGTTGAGAATCTGGTTGAACTTCTTGTAGTAGAATTCGGCATTGAGGGTTACGTGGTCCGTGAGGTCGTATTCCAGACCTACGACGGCATGTGTGGCTTTCTGCACACAGGAGGTGACGTCATCTCCACGGAATGAACTGGGGAGGTTGAGGTCGGGGGAGCCTGTGAGGAATCCGTTGAAGAGGTTGACGATGTCGTTGTCCGAGCGGGCATCGAGGAATATCTGGCTGTAGAGACCTCCGGCAAGCTTCAGGCGCAGGTCGGGGGTGATGTTGTATTTGGCTGCCAGGCGGGGTTCGATGTTGGGGCTGCCAAGGGTGGCGTAGTACATCAGGCGGATGCCTGGGTCGATAATCCAATTGCCGGCGTGAAGGTTGTAGGTGGCATAGACGGAAAGGTTGGTCGAGGGCTCGTGCTGCGAGATGTTTTTGCCGAAATTGTTGACGAACTGATAGTCTGTGGTATATCCCTCGATGGATATGCCGTATTTCAGTTTGTTGGCGCCAAAGAAGTTGGTGAACTGCATGGTAGCATTGAATCCGCCTATCTCGCTGAATTTCTGGAAGGAGGAGCCGTCGTCGAGGGTGATGTTGTATTTCGAGTAGGCCACCGAGCCGTCGAGGATGGCCGATGCTCCCGTGACGAGCATGAAGTTGGTACCCGCGCCGTAGTTCTGCCAGTGGTAGTCGGCAATGGCTTGATATTGCGTCACCTTGTCGTCAAAGCGGAATCCGAAGAAGTTGATCTTGCTTCCGGTGCCGGAATTGAAGGAGAGTTTGCCGTAGAGGTCGAGGAAGTCGAACGGCAGGCCTCCGTCGATGTACGAGTAGAATATGTCGGAGGTCTTGGAGAGGTAGGAGTTCTTGGCGGTGACGAGGTAGGAGATGGTGGCCTTCGAGGTGTTGCTCTCCCGTTTCAGGGGTCCCTCGAGGATGAGACTGGCTCCAAAGGTGTTGAGACCCACTTTGCCACTGTGGTGACGCTTGTTGCCGTCGCGTGTGGTGATGTCCATGACCGACGACATGCGGCCGCCGTATTCGGCTCCGAAACCTCCGGTGTAGATATTGGCATTGAGAATGACGTCGGTCTCGAAAATCGAGTAGAGGCCGATGGAGTGGAAGGGGTTGTACACCACCATCCCGTCCAGCAGGCAGAGGTTCTGTATCATCGAACCTCCGCGGATGTACAGCTGGCCGCCCTGGTCGCCGGTGGAACTCACACCGGGCAGCACCTGCATGTACTGCGCCAGGTCGGCGATGCCTCCGATGGCGGGCATCTGCTGTATCTGCGACGAGGTGATTTTCTGCACGCTCACCTGTGTCTGCATCTGCCGTTCCTCCTTCTTGTTGTCCACAATCTCCACAGCCTTCAGCAGCTGCGCTGCAGGCTTCAGGTGGATGGTCTTCGTGACGGTGCGGCTCTTCTCGAGCGTAATCTGCTCGCTGTATTCCTCATAGCCCATGTAGCGCACCTTCAGGGTGTAGGTGCCCTCCTTCACCTTGTTGATCAGGAAGAAACCGTTGATGTCCGTGGCGCAGCCATGCGTCGTGCCGTCGAGCACCACGTTGGCAAACGGAATGGCCTCGCCGTTGCTCTCGTCGAACAGCACTCCCTTCACAGTGCACTGGGCACAGGCGATGACGGCGATGGATATTGATAGGACGGTTAGTAGTAAACGTTTCATTTTCTTGTTTTTTTTACGGCGAATGACTCGAATTAAACGAAGCTACGCAGTTTTGAATTTTTGCTAATTACTCGAATTGTATGGATTGCGTGGGGTTTTGGCTGGCAGGTATTCGATGGTACTCCAAAGTGGCTGCTCCGAAGTTGATTAGTATGCCAAGCTTGAGTTGGCTGGCTTTCATTATCTGATAGGATTCCTCCTTGTATAATAGATTGTTGCTTTCCATTTTTTCGAGTAATTCGTATTTGATTGTTCTGCTTATCTTAGTGAAATTCGTGTAATTCGCCGTTGAAAGTATTAATGAATGACTTTAAAGATAAGTTCTTTCAGCAGTTCGCCGTCGGTGACGTTGCCGCTGTTGCGCACCCCCTTGGAGCGGAGGTCGGTCTCGTAGAGGTAGCCGATGCATGTGGCCAGCTTTCCCAGCTTGTAGTTGCTTGCCGCCACCGCATAGTCCTGCACAAAACTCGGTGCGCACCCCAGCACTTTTGCAGCGTCGCTCTTGTTCTCCACCTGGTGGTATAACATCACCTTCAGGAAGTAGCCGTAGAGAATCGGCAGCACCAGTTGTATGGGGTTCTTCTTCGGATTGGCGGCGAAGTAGTTCACAATGCGGTTGCACATCACGGGGTCCCGCCGGCCGATAGCTCTCTGCAGCTCAAAGACGTTGTATTCCTTGCTGATGCCTATCTGCTTCTCCACCAGTTCCTCCGTGATGGCGCTTCCTGGCTGCAGCAGGGGGTAGAGCTTGCGCAGTTCGTTCACTATCTTGCCCAGGTCCGACCCCACGCTCTCCGTAATCAGGTAGGCCGCCTTGTCCGTAATCGTGAAGCCGTTGCTCCCCACCTCGTTCTTTATCCATGACGGCACCTGGCTCTCCCACACCTTCGGTGTCTCGTACACACAGCCTTTGGCGGCAATTGCCTTGTAGGCCGCCGTGCGTTTGTCCAGCTTCTTGTGGCGGTAGCAGAAAACGATCACCCCCTTCTCCGACGGATGCTCCAAGTAGGCCGCCAACTGCTCCCACTGCCGTGTCTCTATGTCCTGCGCCTCCTTCACCAGCACCAGGTGCACGTCCGACATCATCGGGTAGCGTTTCGCGTCGCTCACCACAGCCCCCATCGTCGTGTCACGGCCATAGACCACCGTCTCGTCGAAATCGCGCATGGCAGCGTCGATCACATGGTTCTCGAAATAGTCCGACACCACGTCAATATAATAGTTCTCCTCGCCCGTGAGGAGATAAACGGGCTTGAATTTTCCCGCCTTCAATTCGTCAATCAGTTGTTTCTCAGTCACTGCCATGATTTCTCGCGTGTAATTTAAAATGTCAAAGATACGAAAAAAACTTTATCCCGTAAAAAAATTATTTTTTCTTGCCCCCATCCCTCCCGTTTTTGAACACCAATCCAGAATTTTGTGTATCTTTGCAGCATCATCCCTATCCTTGGCTGAAATATAAAATATTGTAAAATAACAAATTAATATCAAAATTTATGAATGCAAAAGCCTATAAGTCCGCCACCTCCAAAATCTTCTGGGGCGTCATCGGCAACACCATTTTCGGCATTTTCGGCATCGTTTTCCGCATCATGGCCCTCGTCGCCATCGTTGCCGCCGCCGCTGGCGAATCCTCGCCCTGGTATATCTTCCTCATCGTAGCCTTCATGGAGCTCTTCGGCATCATCATACTCGTCGGCTTCGGCCAGCTCATCAAGCTCTTCTCCGGCACCACCCGGCAGGCCCTCAAGCGTGTCCGCATCGGCATCATCCTCGAAATGATTGCCGACCTCTGCCTCGTCATCCCCATCCTCGGCCCCATGGTTGCCACCGTCATCTCCATCATCTGGGCCATCATCTACATCGGTGCCTTCGGCACCCTCAGCCGTGCCTCCGACTTCCCCGGCCGCGACGGCGCCAATTTCCTCCGCCTCTCCATGATTCTCGCCCTCGTTGCCTTCTGCATCCAGTTCATCCCCTTCCTCGGCGTCATCGGCAGCATCCTCGAAATCGTCATCTCCATCCTCATCCTCGTGGGCTGGTGGAAGCTCAAGAGCGCCCCTGTCTCCTCCTTTGAAACCTCCTCTTCCCGCTCCTCCTTCGACGACGACTTCCTGCCCTCCTCCTCGTCCTATTCCTCCTCCTCCTCCTCCTCCGGTGGCTACCACAGCGACGACTTCTGATCGTCCCCTTCCATCCCCACCAAACCCCTACCCGAGACGTCCCCAATACGGCATATCTTATATTGTTTTTATATTGTTCTCATATTGTTCTTATATTGTTCCTATAT
>DGTB01000008.1 GCA_002394185.1 Bacteroidales bacterium UBA4347
AAGGATGAAATGAAAAAATTAAAAATGAGAAATATGAAGAAGATTTTTGTTTTGGCGGCAGCTGTGGTGCTGGCCGCTGTGGGCGCCCAGGCGCAGAATTCGTTCAAGGGCATTGTGAAGTACAAGGTCGAGTCGACGGGTACTGTGGCAATGACGATTCCTCCCGAGGTGGCGTTGGCCGAGGTGAAGGTGATGGGGGACATGATGTATACGAAGAGCCCGATTTTCACCCAGGGCCTGGAGGTGTATGTGGACGGGATGAAGGTGACGCGCTGCGTCGACTACAGCCAGCTGATTTCCTATCTGGCCGCCCAGGGGTTCGAGTTTGAGAACTACAAGGGCAACGGCAAGATCCTCATGGAGAGCACCGCCAAGAAGGAGTCGTTCGACAGCCTTGAAATCAAGGATACCGAGCCGGGCCATTTCTACTATGAGTATGTGGACGGGGAGACAAAGACCATTGCCGGCCGCACGGCTTACAAGCTGGTGCAGCATGTGTATAACGAGGAGGGTGTCGACGAGCCTGTGGTGATGTGGTACGACAAGACCATCGGTCCGGCCTACAATGTGCTGTTCAACGGCATCAAGGGTATGCCGCTGGAGGTGACGATGGATGCCGGCGAGGGCCGCGCCATCACCTACACGGTGACCGAGGTTGTGAGCGGAAAGGTGAAAGAGGCCGACTTCCTGTATCCCGACGGCTACAATGCGCTGACCGAGGAGGAGTCCGAGGCTCTGGCCACCGATATCCAGGATGCCCGCGACATGGGCTACCTGCCGAGCGGCGAGGAGGAGGAATAGTGGCCGTCAGTGGTTAGTGTTCAGTGTTCAGTGTTTAGTGTTTGAATTTTTGAATGGCGAATAAGAAAACGGCTGCGAAGCCGAAGTCGAAAGGCGGCGCCAAGGCCGCAGGTAAAGGCAAGGGCACCTCGAAGGGAAAGTCGAGGGGCTCTTTCCTCGCTTTTATGAAGAGCGAGCGCTGCGCACATATCAGGGGCTCTGTGTATGTGCTCTTTGCGGCGTTTCTGTTGATATCGCTGGCGGCGTACTATGCCACGGGGTGCGACCCCACGCGCCACTGGCTCAAGTCTTTGGGCTATGGCACGGCGGAGTTTTTCGCCACCAAGCTGTTCGGCATCGGCAGTCTGGGCTTCTCGCTGCTGTTCTTCGTGTACGGCATGCGGCTGTGGGGGGTGAAGGTGATGCCGTGGTGGAAGACTTTCGGCAGCACGCTCTTCTGGATGGTGTGGCTGAGCACTACGCTGGGATATATCGCCGTGAAATGGATAGAAGGCGGCGTGGGCTTCGAGCAGTATGCGGGCATAGGCCTGCTGCTGGCCGAGCCGCTGGACGGCCTGATGGGGTGGTTCACGCTGGTGTTGCTGGTGGCTGTGGCCATAGGCATGCTGGTGATGGTGCACAAGATGGAACTGCCCGAGGTACACCTGCCCAAGGTGGACCTGAAGCGCGCCGTGGAAGAGATTGAGAAAGTGGGCGTGGAGGAAACTGGAAAGACGGAGGTGGAAGGTGGAAAGAGAAAAGAGGAGAGGGAAGAGGTGATAGACCTGAACGCCCGGCAGCAAGAGGAGGACGAGGGCGCCGACTTCGACGAGGCGGCCATGGCCCTGTTCACCCAACATCCGGCGACGGAGAGCCGCGAGCAGGAGAGGGAGAGTGGCGAGCGGAAGCAGGAGGCGGTTGCCGAGCCGGAGTTCAGCATCGACGATGCATTCGCCAAGTTGACTCAGAAAGCCGGTGTGCCGACAGAGGAAACGGCCGGTGCGGTGAAGGAGGCGGCGGACGACGGGGTGACGTTTACCATCGAGGGCATGGACGATGATGTCCAGGAGAACCCCGAGGCCCAGGAAGACCAGGAGGATATTGAGGCACAGGAAGAGGTGCTCGACGAGGACGACTACCGCAGGCACTATGGCGTCGACGAGCCATACGATCCGCATCTGGACCTGGGCGACTATGTGATGCCCGACACGGGCATACTGGAGGACTGGGAGGCTGCCAACGTGAAGGTGACGAAGGAAGAGCTGGTGGCCAACAAGGACCGTATTGTCCAAACCCTGAAGGACTACGGCATAGAGATTACCGACATCAGCGCCAGCCCGGGACCGACGGTGACGCTGTACAAGATCAAACCTGCCCCGGGTGTGAGAATCAGCAAGATCAAGAGTTTAGAGGACGATATTGCCTTGAGTCTGGCCGCCTTGGGTATACGTATCATAGCGCCCATCCCGGGCGAGAGCAATGTGGGTATAGAGGTTCCCAATGCCAAGCCGCAGATTGTGGCCATGAAGACCATGCTGGACAGCGAGGCTTTCCAGAAGGCGAAGGAGAAGATGGAGCTGCCGATAGCCTTCGGCAAGACAATCAGCAACGAGTGCTTCGTTACCGACCTGGCCAAGATGCCCCACCTGCTGATGGCCGGTGCTACGGGTACGGGTAAGTCGGTGGGCCTGAACGCCGTGCTGGCGAGCCTGCTGTATACGAAGCATCCGAGCGAGTTGAAGCTGGTGCTGGTGGACCCGAAGAAGGTGGAGTTCAGCCTCTACTCGGCGCTGGAGCGCCACTATCTGGCCAAGATGCCCGACGAGGACGATGCCGTCATCACCGACGTGAAGAAGGTGGTGCGCACGCTGAACAGCCTCTGCATAGAGATGGACAGCCGCTACGACCTGCTGAAGCAGGCCAAGGTAAGAAAGATAACAGAATACAACGAGAAGTTCTGCAAGCGGATGCTGAACCCGGAGCACGGACACAGGTATCTGCCGTACATTGTGGTGGTTATCGACGAGTTCGGCGACCTGATTATGACCGCCGGCAAGGAGGTGGAGCTGCCCATTGCGCGACTGGCACAGCTGGCGCGTGCCGTGGGTATACACCTGATTATCGCCACGCAACGCCCCACGACGAATATCATTACGGGCACCATCAAGGCCAACTTCCCGGCACGTGTGGCGTTCCGCGTCACAAGCGGTATCGACTCGAAGACCATTCTGGACACCGGCGGCGCTCAGCAGTTGATTGGCCGAGGCGACATGTTGATTTCGCTGGCGGGCAAGGATATGATACGTCTGCAGTGCGCCTTGATCGACACGCCGGAGATTGAGAAACTGGTGCGGTTCATTGGCGACCAGCGGGGGTACCCGGAAGGATTCGAGCTGCCGGAGTACCTGGACGAGAACGAGGAGCCGAACAAGGAGTTCGACGCCAAGCACAAGGACGAGTTCTTCAACGACGCAGCGCGATTGGTGGTGGCGAGCCAGTTTGGCAGCACCTCGTTGTTGCAGCGAAAGTTGCAGTTGGGCTACAACCGTGCGGGTCGCATCATCGACCAGCTGGAGGCTGCAGGCATCGTGGGCCCGAGCAACGGTAGCAAGCCGAGGGATGTGCTGGTGCACGACGAAGTGAGCCTGGAGGAGATACTTCGTCAGTTATGAGTTAGGAGTTAAGAGTTATGAATTTTTTAATATAATATAGTATGAAGAAGAAGGTTTTATTGGGAATGGGTATTGTGGGATTGGTTTGTATGTTGGGCCTGACGGGCTGCTCGAAGGAGAAGCGGTGCCGCTGCGCAGTGCTGCATTCATCGAATGTGAGGATTGTCAAGATCCAGAGCGGCAACTGCGAGGACCTGAAACTGTTCCGCTATCACACGCCGCTGGATTCACTGAAGGTGGATTCGTTGCTGTGTACGGACTATGAGTTTATGATTGATTCGGTTTATAAAAACTAAGCATTATGAAAAAGAGGCTTTTAGTAGGTGTTATGGGTCTGGTGTGCCTGATGGGCTTGGCGGGCCTGAGTAGCTGCAGCAAGGAGCATCAGTGCAAGTGTGTGACGACGGACGTCGAGGACGATGGTCTGCTGAAGTATTTTGTTGTGGAAGGTTCGATAGCTTGTGAAGACATCACCGAGATGGCTTTCGAAGAACATCATGACGGGTCGCTGCGAGAGGTTGAGGTTCACAAAGTGAGCTGCCGTAGCTATGGCGATTGAACTGAGTGGATATAGAAAGATTATGGAAAAGCCTGCGGTGCGAATAGTGCTGCGGGTGTTGATAGGTGCTGTCTTCTGCGTGTCGGCGCTGTCGAAGCTGGTGGCAATCGACCATTTTGAACTGTATATTTATTCCTACGGTTTTCTGTCGCTTTCGGCAAGCTTCATGGTGGCCCGTCTGTGCATCGGAGTGGAGCTGGTAGTGGCGTTGATGATGTGGGTCGGTTGGTATCAGCGGTTGGCGAAACTCTTTTCGCTGCTGATGTTGGTGTTCTTCTCTCTGGTGCTGTGCTATGCTGCGCTGGCGGGAAGAGACGATTCGTGCCAATGCTTTGGCCAGTTGGTGGAGATGAACCCCGGCGAGAGCCTGCTGAAGAACGCGCTGCTGATAGTATTGGTGCTGCTGTTCGTCCCCAAAGGGGAAAGGCCGGAGCGCAAGGGTTGGAAGATAGCGTCGGTGGTGCTGGCGGTGTTGCTGTTGGCGGTGCCCTTTGTGGTGTCGGTCCCGGACAACTGGGGTTTCGGCTCACACAGGGAGCCTTTTGGCGAAGAGGCGCTGAGTACGGCTGTGGGCGAAGGGGGACCATTGGAGGCTATGGGCATAGGTCATGAACGGAGAATGGTGGCCTTTGTTACGCCGAAGTGCCCTTATTGTAAGCTGGCACGGGAGAAACTGGGCTCTATGGCCAAACGGCATGCCATAGAGACCGAAAAGATTGTATATGTACAGCCTGCCGACATTGGAGACTCGCTATTTATAGCCATCACCTATGGCGCACGGCCGCTGATGATGCTGATGGATGGGAGCGAGGTGGTTGAGACCTATCATTTGAGGAATGTGAACGAGAAAGAGGTGGCGGAGTTTTTGGGTAAGTAATGAATTAAGAGTTAGAATTTACATTTATTCAATATATATTAATTTATCATTTTAAACAAAAAACAACAATGAGCGGTTTTTTTGGTATCGTTTCTGAGAGTCCCTGTATTTCCGATTTGTTCTACGGGACGGACTATCATTCGCATCTGGGCACCAAGCGTGCCGGTATGGCAACCTTCGACGGTATGCAGGCGCACCAGAACATTCACAACATCCAGAATTCGCATTTCCGTCCGAAGTTTGCCAAGGACCTGGACGAGATGAAGGGCAATGTGGGCATTGGAGTCATCAGTGACACAGAGGCTCAGCCGGTGATGGTGAATTCGCACCTCGGACGTTTCGCCATCGCAACGGTGTCGAAAATCAACAATATAGACGAATTGGTACAGGACTGCCTGTCCAAGCACCAGCAGTTCACCGACCTCAGTATCGGTCGTACCAACCCCACGGAGCTGGTTGCCCTGCTGATTACCCAGGGAAAGACTTTTGTGGAGGGAATTGAGAATGTGTACAACCGCGTGAAAGGCAGTTGTTCGATGCTGATACTGACGCCGCAAGGCATCATCGCCGCGCGTGACCGCTATGGCCGTACGCCTATCGTCATAGGCAAACGCAACAAAGACTTCGCCATTGCCAGCGAAAGCCATTCCTACGTCAATCTGGGCTTCGAGACGGAGCATTTTGTCGGTCCCGGCGAAATTGTGAAGATGACCACCCTGGGAGGAATGGAGGTGCTGCGTCCGGCAGAGAAGAAACTGCAGATATGCTCCTTCCTTTGGATTTACTATGGCTATCCTTGCACGGAATACGAGGGTATCAATGCCGAAGAGGTACGCTACAACTTGGGCCGTATCATGGGACAGCGCGACGATATCACCCCCGATTTCGTCAGCCCCATTCCCGACAGTGGCATCGGCATGGCGTTGGGTTACAGCAATGGCCGTCAGATACCTTACAAGCGTGGCTTGTTGAAATATACGCCGACCTGGAGCCGCAGCTTCATGCCTGTCAACCAGGCCGATCGCGCTCTGGTGGCTCGCATGAAACTCATCCCCTCGAGGGCTGTGCTTGAAGGCAAAGAGGTGGTGTTCTGCGACGACTCCATTGTGCGTGGCACCCAGTTGCGCGACAACGTCAAAATGCTCTATGACTACGGCGCCAGGAAGGTCCACGTCCGCATCAGCTGTCCGCCGCTGGTCCATGGTTGCACGTTCCTCAACTTCTCAGAGTCGAAGACCGACCGCGAACTCATCACGCGTCGCGTCATCGAGGAACTTGAGGGTGGCACCATCCGCAACCTCGAGGCCTACCACGATGCCACAACGCCCGAATATGCCCGCATGGTGGAGGTGATTCGCCAGCATGTCGGTGTGGATACTTTGAAATTCAACACTGTTGAAGATGTGTGCGAAGCTATCGGTTTGCCGAAGGAGAGCATTTGCACCCACTGCTTCGACTCCTCCTCCTGTGGCGATTGAACATGATTGTCCCAAAAACGATAAAATAGACTGACGCCTTGAAAAAACTGCTTCCATTGCTTCTGTTTCTGCTGGTGCTGGCTTCTGCCAGGTCCCAGAAGCCGACGACTCCCACGGTGATTTCGGTCGCCGATATCCTGCCCAATTATGGTTTGGACACCCTTATGGTCAATGATACATCCTATGTCATTGACTATCTGTCCAGCCAGCCGCAGGACTACGTGGCTCTTACCAACTATTGTGTCTCCATCCGCACCAAGGCTACCAGTGTCATCAACTCTATCGAAAACGACTATGATCACCGCGATAGCCTAATCTGGATTGATTCTTCCACGGTCCTATCCGACTATAATATCTACGAGTACCGACTGCGCTGTTTGGCCGACTTCATGGGTCGCCAGAGTATACGCTACAGCAGGCTGGAACAGCAGCGTGTCGAGGCCGAGAAGGAAGCGGCACGCCGACGCGCCATCGAGGAGGCCGAGCGCCAACAGCGCGAACGCGACAAGGAGGCCGCAGACCTGCGCTCCAACATCGATCTACACCACCGTGCCATCATCCAGTCTTGCGACGGTGTCGGCATCCGCGACAAGAGCCGGCTCAAGGAACTCAAGGATCTCTACTACTCTTACCTGATGGTCTACAACAAGTACGACCTCTCTACAGGCCACGCCACACAGGAATCCATCGTACAGCTCGACGAGCTCAATGCCTTCCAGAATGACCTCTTGGAGAATGTCATCGGCCCCAACTCGCTGCCGTCGCAGATTGAGAACTTCAAGAATCAGCTGAAAGTACGTTGCGAGAAGGATAACAGCGATGTATACCGCAGCTATTCGCGGGTATTCAAGCAGTCGCCCCTGCCTCCTGTCACCTTTGCCGATGTGCGGGAATACAGCAACTATATCAGCCGTCTGCAGACCATTATCAACATCCAGAACCGCTATCTCCAGACCCTCGACCTTCGCGCCACCATCAACGCCAACTCCGACCAGATTCTGCAGCTCTACGGCAAGAAGTACCGCGAGGCGGCCAACTCCTACAAGGAGGTCCTGCGGGGCATCAACCTGGTGCCTGCTTTCACTTCCAATGCCGAGAGCATCAACTTCATCGGTACCCTCGAGGACTTTATCTCCGCTCAGCAGCGCTATCTCGACGACTACACCCTTCTCGAAGACATCAGCATCCGGTCCGACTCCATCCTCAACGGACGCCAGAGCCGCTTCCGCGATGTCTCCAGCGCCTATCGCAACGTACAGCCCACCTTGGTGCCGTGGCCGCACTTCAAAAACCTCGACGAGGCTGCCCTCTACGAGGAGCAACTGGACCAGGTGGTCAAGGTTCAGCAGTGCTATCTGTTGGTCATTGCGCGCCGCACCGAGATTGAACGTATGGACGACACCTTGATGGCAGGCCGCAAAATAGACCGCACGCTCTACAATGCCTACCGTCTTTTCCGCAAACAGGCCGATCTTGCCCCCTCCTTTGCCACCATCGAGCGCGGCGAGAGTTTCCTCGACATGCTCGATTCCTACATCGAGATGCAGCGCCTCTGCCTGCAGACCCTTGCCAAGCGGAAGACCATCGACGACAATGCCGACCGCATCATCGAAAAGCGTTCGAACTATTCCAACATTGTCAAGGCCTACAAACGCATGGCAGAGGTCTATGACGACTTCGGCGAAATCACCAATAACGAAGACCTTCGCCGCTATGCACGCCAGACCGATGCCTATATCGAAATGCAGGAGGCTTTCCTGCGCCTCCTTGCCAGCGACTATGCTTCCAGCAGCGACTCCCAGCTCAAGCGTGAGACCGATGTTGAAAGGATAAAGACCGTGATTGGCCTCAAATAAAAAAGCGTCCGCATTTGCGGACGCTTTTTTTGTTTATAGCCTGTTCCCTTATTTCTTCACGGGGATGTTTTCCAGCGTGGCAACAAGGTAGTCGTAGAACTTCTTGCTGCTGGGGATATTGGCGCGCTCGTCGGGGCTGTGGGGGCTCTGCAGCGTCGGGCCGAAGGAGATCATCTCCATATCGGGGTATTTGCCGCCGAGCAGGCCGCACTCCAGACCGGCGTGGATGGCCACCACGGCGGGCTCTTTCTTGTACAGCTTCTTGTATGTGGCCTTCATGGTCTTCAGCAGCTGGCTCTCCATGTTGGGTTTCCAGCCGGGATAGGCGCCGCTCAGCTGGCACTTGCCGCCGGCCATCTCGGCCAGGCAGACGAGACGCTCGGCCAGGGCTTCCTTGGCGGTGTCAACGCTGGAGCGCAGCAGGGCTTTCACGGTGAAGTTCTTGCTGGCAGTGGTCTTCACGATGGCCAGGTTCAGCGAGGTCTCCACGAGGCCTTCCATGTCCTTGCTCATGCGGATGACGCCGTTGGGGGCCACCATCATCAGGTTGATGATCTTCTGCGTGTCGGCATCGGTCATGACGTTGGGCGTCATGCGCACCTTCTCGTATTTCATGAAGAAGTCGGGCTCGACGTTGGCAAGCTCTTTCTTCACCCAGCCGGCCACTTTGTCAAACTCCTTCAGGATGCAGTCCGTGTGCTCCTTGGGGAAAGCGATGACGGCTTCGGCGTCGCGCGGGATGGCGTTGCGCATGTTGCCGCCCTCGATGCTGATCAGGCGCAGGCCGCACTCGGCAACCCAGCGCAGGTGGCGGAAGAGGAGCTTGTTGACGTTGGCGCGGCCGCTGTTGATTTCCATACCGCTGTGGCCGCCTTTGAGGCCGCCGAGGGTCAGCTTGTAGGCCACCATGCCCTTGGGGGCCTTCTCGGTGGCGAAGGGGATATTGAGGGTGGCATCGACACCGCCGGCGCAGCCCACGTAGAGCTCGCCCTCGGTCTCGCTGTCGAGGTTCAGCAGGTAGTCGCCGTGCAGCTCGCCCTTCTTCAGGCCGAAGGCGCCGGTCATGCCGGTCTCCTCGTCGGTGGTGATGAGGGCCTCCAGCGGGCCGTGCTTGATGGTCTTCGAGGTGAAGACGCCCATGATGGCGGCCACGCCCAGACCGTCGTCGGCTCCGAGGGTGGTGTCGTCGGCATACACCCAGTCGCCCACAATCTTAGTCTTGATGGGGTCCTTCAGGAAGTCGTGTTTCTTGCCGGCACGGGCCTGCGGCACCATGTCCATGTGGGCCTGCAGCACCACGGGGTGCACCTTCTCCATGCCTTTGGTGGCGGGTTTGCTCAGAATGATGTTGCCCACCTTGTCCACGCGGCAGTCAATTTTGTTCTTTTTTGCCCAGTTCACTAAGAATTCGCGCACGATTTCTTCGTGCTTCGAGGGACGGGGACACTTGGTCAGAGCATCGAAATTGCTCCACAATTCTTTGGGTTCGAGGTCTTTGATTGTCATAACAAGGATTATTGTTTATGTTAATATATACTCGGCTTAACAAGGTGCAAATTTACAAATTTTTTTTTAATCCGCCAAATTGTTTTTTCCATATCCCTGCAAATCATACTTTTTTCCATTCCTCATCCCCACTCGAGACGTATCCGATACGGCATATCTTATATTGTTTTTATATTGTTTACATATTGTTC